>JAKJEU010000023.1 GCA_022705265.1 Pseudomonadota bacterium
AGGATATCGAGCTTTTAAAACATCATAATTTTATAAAAGATGAAATTGCATATAACAAAGCATTAATTGCCAGAGAAGACGAAAAAAGAAGGCTTATTTTTAATCTTTCACGAAACGGTTATTTTTTCAATGATGGTTCTAAGTTGCCTTTGAATTTAGTTTATGCAATGTATGATTATTTGTCGGCTTCTCCTAATTATCTTTTTCTTCCTCAACTTGAAGATGTGTTGGGGCAAATTCAACAAATTAATCTTCCTGGAACTGATAAAGAACATGAAAATTGGAGATATAAGCTTTCCTTGAATGTCGAAGATTGGCTTTGCGATGAAAGAGTTTTAAAGCTTGCCATGATTATGAAAGATAAATATTCTAATTAAATAAAATAATTGATTTTAAAGCTATCCATATTATACTTATGAACAATATTTTGCTTGAAAAAAGGTCGATTATTTGGTCGGCCCTTAACCTTGGAACATTGAATTTTAAAATGCTCAAAGTAATGTAAGATAACAACACTTTTAATGCAAAAAACATAAAATGGGTCTCCGCAGGGTTAAAAGGATTTTCTGATTTATTTAAAAATAATATTACAAAGAGTAAAACTTCTTTTAACGGAGAGGTGTAAGAAGATATTTTCATAACAATATAATAAACCCCAGAGTATTGTTTGGCGTATTCTGATATTAGATTGTTGTCATACACTACCAAAAATCCAAAAAACAAAAACATTATTGGAAGTTCAAGTAAAAAGTTTGAAAAAGAATTATGAGATAACGATATTATACTTAAATCAAGTGAGTGGTAGTTCATGCCAATTGAAATTATGGTGAAAAATAATATAAGGTAAAATATAATCGCTTGCATTCCATATTTTAAAGCATAAACACATAAAATATTTGATTTAGACATTAGCGAATCAAAGAATATAATAATCGAAGTAAGAGGAAGTAAAATAAGTAAATAAAGTGATGAAAAATTACTTTCGATAATAGATTTGCTTGCAATTGGAATGAATAAAAAGGGCAAAATATTTATAAACAAAACGATAAAGGGAAGAGTCTTATTTGCTCCTTTTACGCAATTTGTTTTAAGAATTGATTTGGTCAAATCTTTTATAAAATTTGTGAAATAAAGGCTATAATTTTTCATTATTTATCAATCTCTCCAAAAGACAAGTCCAAAGAATTTAAAATAATTGGAATATCAGAAATAAAATGGTTTAAACAAAGTTTGTCAAAACAAAATAAAGCATTACTTGAAGGTGCGGTTATTTTAATATTGCAAGGTTTATTTGTATCATTAGCGCAAAGGTTTATTGTAAATTCGCCCTTAGGGGTTTCAGTGGATTTTTTATAAAAACCTTTTTTAACAATAACTTCATCAGTAAATTTTTCCTCGCAATCGACAATTTTTACGATTTTTTCGTCTTTGTAAATATAATCCCCCAAAGGCATTTTGTTTAACGCATCATTAATAATGTCGACTGATTGAAAAATTTCTTGAAGCCTTAATTTATACCTTGAAAAACAATCACCATCGTTTAAGGTTTTTAATTCAAAATTAAGTTTGTCATAAACTTCATAAGGGTTGTTTTTTCTTGTGTCATAACTTATGCCAGAAGCCCTTAAATTCACGCCACTTATCCCAAAAGCGATAGCATCTTGCTTTGAAATTACACCAAGCCCTCTAAGTCTTTTTTGGAAAAGAGCATTCTTGTTGAAAATCTTTAAAATATGATTTATGGCGTCATTAAGCTCATCTTTTAAAAACGAATTAAGGTATGGGACAAAATTATCTTTAAACCTGCGATGGATAAAGGCAATCGACATAGTATCTTCGTCATTGCAATCAATCAACGAATTTATTTTGTTAATCATCAAATATGAAGTGTTTCTGATTTCCTTAACATCGAGAAGTGAGGCAATTTCATTTAAGGATTTAAGGTGATTTTTTATTCTGGCAAGCTCTAAAATAATCACTCTTAAAAATTTTGTTTTATACGGGACATCAATGTTAAGAGCATCTTCGAGCAAAGTTAAATAAGCATGGGTATTTGATATCTCGTTATTGTTATCAATGCTTTTGAAATAAAAAATATTTGCAAGATATGATGATTTTTCCATATGTTTTTGCAATGCTTTATGAGTAAAGCCATAAATATAATCAACCGATACGATTTTTTCACCAGATTGGTCAATCAAGATTCTTAAAGGCTCTTGATTAGGGAAAAAGTAAGGAGGATAATCAATTTTATAATCATTAATTATCATTTTCTTTTAACTCCATATAATCAATTTGTTTTGTTTTTTCATTATAAAAACTTGTTATAATGCCTTTGATGTTAAAAGCTTTGTTCAAAGGATGTCCGCCAAAATATCTTGTGTCTGTTATAACTCGTCTTAAATCGGGATGTTCTTCAAAAATTATACCATGCATATCATAAACTTCTGCTTCTAATTTCAAAGCATTAGGAAATATGTTGACAAGAGAAGGAACAATTTTTTGAGCTTCAATTTTTATAATTATTTCGTTGTTTTGTTCAAAATTTTTAAGCAAATAACCAATTTCATAATTTTTTTCATTTTCCATGACTATAATATCAAGCAAAGATAAAAAAAGCCTTTTATCATCTCGTAAAAATGCCATAAGTTTTGGCAAAGTCTTTACCTGACAAAAAATGAAACCGTCTTTGTTATATAAAAACCGTTTAGAAGGAAACGAAGAGTAAATAAAATCTTTTAATAATTCGTTATCTATCATTGAGATATCTTCTCTTTAAGTTTTATAAAAGTGTGATAAAAAGCTTTCAAATCGCTTTCATCATCGATATTTATTTTAAAATCACTAGGAATGATTTTTGATAAGTCATGAGCCACGCAATAAGATGAAAATTGATTATTTATTCCATGTTCGTTAAGGATAATAACCCATTTAGGAGAATTCATCTTATCATAAGTTTCTCTTAAATAAGGTGTTAATTTATTGCTTATCGGACCACAAACAAAAAGCACATCAGCATGATTTGGAGTGTTTGTAAATTTTATATTTTCATTTAATAAAAATTCCGAAGCCTTGTAAAATATTTTTTGCAAAAGCTTGGACTTTTCCCCGAAAACCAATACGGATAAAGAATTTTTGAAAATAATATCCCTTATTCCCATTTAAGCACCTTTCGTTTAATAACATAAATAAGGCAAAAGGTAAAAATGCTCATAATGAATATAAAAAACATTACGCCATGTTCACTGCTTGCGAATATGAAAGGCAATCCGATTATTAAAAAAAGTGAAAAAAGGCTAAATAATATAGCGATTTTAATACATCTTGTGTTAAATCTGCGGTATTTTGTCATCTTGTTGGATAATTTTCCTTTGCCAAAGGTATCATTTTAACCATTCTTACAGGCACATCATAACTGTGAACGCATTCCTCGTCTGAAAATTCTGCGACCAATACTTCTTCGACATTTGAAATCAAAGGCCTTGCATCAGGGTGAATGAAATCAAGAATAATAATATGCTTATTATCGCGGTAAAGCAATGCATGCTCCTTACCATCGTAAATAATAGAAGGTTTCGAAGGTTCGGTTTCGCGAGCCTTTATAGCAATTAATATCTTTCCTTCGTCGTTTTGTAAGATATTATAGCTATATTCTTGTTCTGGTTTAATATTACTCATCGTGATGACCATTATATGTTTTAAATTTCAAAAAATCAAAATTATTTTTATTCCACCCCTTGACAGTTTGAAAAATAACGACTAAGTAATTATCACTCATACAATAAGAGTGCTAAAAATAATTTTAGGAGACGATAAAAATGAAATTTAAACCATTACTTGACAGAGTAGTTATTAAACGCATTGAAGAAGAAAGAAAAACTGCTGGCGGAATTATTATTCCAGATACAGCAAAAGAAAAACCATCACAAGGTGAAGTTATGGCTATTGGTGCTGGCGGTCGTGATGACGAAGGCAAGGTTATAGCTATGACTGTAAAGATTGGCGACAGAGTGTTATTTGGCAAATGGTCAGGCACAGAAGTCAAAATCGACGGTGAAGATCTTTTGATTATGAAAGAATCAGATATTCTTGGAATTTTAGAATAATTAATAACATTTTTTAAGGGAGAAAATAAAAAATGGCTGCAAAAGAAATTAAGTTCGGAACAGAAGCCAGAGAACTTATGCTTAAAGGTGTTGACATCTTGGCAAACACTGTAAAAACTACTTTGGGTCCAAAGGGAAGAAATGTTGTAATCAGCAAATCTTTTGGCGCTCCAAAAATCACAAAAGACGGTGTATCAGTTGCAAAAGAAATCGAACTTACTAATAAGTTTGAAAACATGGGTGCTCAAATGGTTCGTGAAGTAGCTTCAAAGGCTGCTGATGTTGCTGGTGACGGTACTACTACTGCTACTGTTTTGGCACAAGGAATTATTCGTGAAGGCATTAAATCAGTTGCTGCTGGTATGAACCCTATGGACTTGAAACGCGGTATTGATATGGCTGTTGAAGCTGTGGTCGAAGATGTTAAATCTCGTTCAAGAAAAGTTTCAACAAACGCAGAAATCGCACAAGTTGGTACAGTTTCAGCAAACGGTGACAGAGCTATTGGTGATTACATTGCTAAGGCTATGGAAAAAGTTGGTAACGAAGGCGTTATCACAGTAGAAGATGCAAAAGGTCTTTCAACTGAACTCGATGTTGTTGAAGGTATGCAATTCGACAGAGGTTATTTATCACCTTACTTTATCACAAACGCTGATAAGATGACTGTTGAACTTGAAAACCCATTCATTTTGATTCACGAAGACAAATTATCAAATCTTCAATCTTTGATTCCAATTCTTGAAACTGTTGTTCAAAGTTCAAGACCTTTGTTAATCATTGCAGAAGATGTTGAAGGTGAAGCTCTTGCAACTTTGGTTGTAAACAAGCTCCGTGGTGGATTAAAAGTTGCTGCTGTTAAATCTCCTGGTTTTGGTGACAGAAGAAAAGCAATGCTTGAAGATCTTGCTATTTTAACTGCTGGCCAAGTTGTTTCAAAAGACCTCGGTATGAAATTAGAAGACATGAATGTTGGTATGCTCGGTACTTGTAAAAGAGTTATCATTAACAAAGATAATACAACTATTATCGATGGAAATGGTGCGAAAGAAGATATCGCAAATCGTTGCAAACAAATTAAACAACAACTCGTTGATGCAACTTCTGATTACGACAAAGAAAAATTGCAAGAAAGACTTGCTAAATTATCTGGTGGCGTTGCGGTTATCAAAGTTGGCGGTGCAACAGAAGTAGAAGTTAAAGAAAAGAAAGACAGAGTTGATGATGCTCTTCACGCTACTCGTGCTGCTGTTGAAGAAGGTATCGTTGTTGGCGGTGGTTCTGCTCTTCTTTATGCTCAAAGAGTTTTGGATAAGTTGAAACCAGAAAACGACGATCAAAAAGCTGGTATCGAAATCATTAAAAAAGTTCTTTCATGGCCTGTAAGAAATATTGCAGAAAATGCTGGTAAAGAAGGTTCTGTAATCGTTGGTAAATTGCTTGAAAAAGGCGACATCAATCTTGGTTATGATGCACAACATGATAAATTCGTTGATATGTACGAAGCTGGTATTATCGACCCTACTAAGGTTGTAAGAAGTGCTATCGAAGGTGCTTCATCTGTTGCTGGTCTTGTTATTACAACAGAAGCAATGATTGCTGATAAACCAGAAGAAAAATGTTCATGTTCTACTGCTGGTGCTCCTGGAATGGGTGGCATGGGCGGAATGGGTATGGATTATTAATCTTATATCTTATAAAAAAGCTTACAAAAGGGCGGTCGTTTTTTACGGTCGCTCTTTTTTCTTTTCGGTAAAGTTGTGTTTTTATGTTACAATGATAGAAGTAATAGATTCTAACTCAATTATAATAATAAAAAATGAGGTGCAGTATGACATCAGAAGAAAGAAAGCTTAAAAGTATTGAAATATTAAAAAAGAAAAATATTCCGTATATTGACCATCTTCCTGTCATTTGCTCTGCTCAAAATATTAAATTAAGGTCAAAAGAAGATATCGCAAAAAGAGCTGCTACCTTGCTTATTGTTTCAGGATATGCGGGTGATGTTGTTAACAATAACGATATTATTGCTTCGAAAGAGTTCTTTTATGAAAATTTAAGAAAATATGACTTGGTCGGAAATTTAACCGAACGAGAAGAAAAATTCTTTATAAATGATATACCGTTAAGGAATGAAGCTTTGCAATTGGTTTGGCAATATGAATCTTGTTATGCCTTGTTATGGTCTTTGGGGCTTGTAAATACTTTGTTTTTCCCTGATAAGACTTGTAGCGAGGGGTCAATTTCATATTTACTTGCAAAATGTAATTCTTTTGATGAATTTTACCAAAAGACTAAATTAAGAAATGTTAATGAAATCCTTGATGAAGCAGATTTGATTTATCGTTATCATTGGGCAATTGTGGATGCAAGATTAAAAAGAATAAGTCCTCCTGCAAAATTGGAAGAGGGCGTTGTTTTAGAAAGGCACAGAGCCCTTAATTGGGTCATAAACCACAATAACGAAGATTGGGATAATGTTCGCGTTGATACTTAAAGCTTGCTGTCTTTATCCATTTCTTTGCGATAAGAATTATATAAAGAAACAAGAACATTTTTCTTGGCATTATCAATTTTTGAAAGTACCAAATTAACTTTGTTTACAATCTTTTTTGTTTTAAGAGTTTCAGAAGCTTTCATCATATTTAGTTTTTTTTCAGCATCGCTTTTGAAATAATCGTTAATTTTTTTAATCATGATAGTACCTCGCATTATATTTAAAGAGTCTTATTTTTATATTTATAATTTTATGTTTCACAACCAATTTAATATTTAATTGTGTCAAAATTATGTTAAAAATTAAATAGAAGTAGTTTCAGCATTAATAATTCGGTAAATATAAAGATTTTCCAAAACTCTTTGAACATAATTTCTTGTTTCAGTAAAAGGAATTGATTCAATCCACATTAAAATATCTTCTTCGCTTTCACCAAGTTTTCCATATGTTTTAAGCCATTTGTTAACATTCCCAGGACCAGCATTATAAGCAGCAATAGCAAGGATATAAGAGCCGTCAAATTTCTTTATTAATTGCTCAATATAACTTGAACCGATAAGAATGTTGTAATCTTGGTCGTTTAAAAGTCTGTTTTTGCTGAAATCTTCTTTTAATCTTTTTGATGCTTCTTTTGCGGTTGAGGGTAAAACTTGCATCAAGCCCATGGCATTAGCACCACTTATCGATTTTGGATTAAAATTACTTTCTTGTCTGGATATCGCATAAATAAGATTTTCATCAGCGAATAACGGGATTTTTAAAGAAGGTTTCGGATAAGCTGGCTTGCCCATTTCAAATCCAATGACTCTTAATTGTCTTGAAATAGAAACCATAAGATCAGGGCGGTTTAAATTTTTATAAACATTGGCAAGAGCAATCATTTCGTCTTTGTTATTAAATAAGAAGCCAAGCCTTGTGGTAAAAACATCGACTAAACTATCTTGCCCGTATTTTTTAAGCTCGAATATAGCCTTTACAAGTTCATGATTCGATACTTTTTCATAAATTTCATCGTTTTTATCGATTAAATTATTGGCGGTTATATAACTTCTTGAAATTTTCTTAATCAAAGGTTCAGATTTAGCCGAAGATAATTGCCCGTAAAAAGACATGCTGTATTCAGCGCCTTTTTTAAATTCTTGTTTTGCGTCTTGCATTTTTCCAAGTTTTTCAAGGCAAAGACCAGAATAATAATGAACTCTGGCACGAGAAACCGAAGAAGAACTTTTTCTTTCCATGTTGTTAAGGTGGATTAAGGCTTGGTTGTAATCTTTTAAAAATAAATAAGAAACATAAGCAAGGTTCCATTCGCTGTGAACATACAAAGAATTATCGTTAAAGCCATGATTTGCAAATAACTCATAAGCATCTTTGTATCGTTTGTCGTCGATATATTTTCTAAATACTATATTTTTTTCATTATACCATTTTTGTTCGACACCTTTATTGCTTTCTTGTGATTTTAAAAGTGTTGCAGCACCGTCAAAGTTTTTTGACTTTCTTCTGTAAACGGCACGATCGAAAACAAGCCCTGGATTATTTTTAAGATCGTTTGGAACTTTTTTCAAAAGCTTTGCAATGCCACTTTTATTTTGTTTCAAAGCAATTCTGGTATTGAAAAGATCACGATAAATTGGAGACACGAAACTAATTGTTCGTTTTGCTTCGTTAATTTTATTTTCCCAAAGAAGGCGGTCGGCTCTTTTTATATGGTCTTTTTCGTCAAGATATTTTTTGAAATTCGCAATAAAATCTTTTTCATCTTTTGAGGAATAATTGTTATTAACCCAAGACTTTTTTATCAAAGCGGTTGCTTTTTCTTTTTCCTTTTTGCTGATTAAGGCAAGGGCATAACTTCTTATCCCGTTATAAGTAAGAGGAGGATAAGTTTCAAACCAAGATATGATTTTATCTTTATTACATTTATAGGTAATTGATTGTTCGGTATTTTTTCTTAATGTTAAATGTTTTGGCCAAGCTTTGTTATTAAGGATAAAATCGCTTATTTCATCGAATTTATGTTTTTCTTTTTCATCAATGAATCGCATCCATTTCAAAGTTTTATTTAAAATTTCGTTATCCATTTCTTTATTTTTTAAGGATTTTGAAACTGCTTTCCAGTCTTTTTTATTAGCCTTTTTAAAAGCTTCATTATAAATTTCTTGTGATTTTATTGCCTCGGCATCAACCTCAACACCATACGATTTCAATGGAGAGGTTATAAATAAAAATGCAATAATTGTGAAAATAAATTTGTTCATAAGTTAAATTTTACTCTTCAAAAAGTTAATTTTGTGTTATATTAATCTAGTTTATAACAAAAATATAAAAAATAGGATAAAAAAATGAAATTAAGAGGAACATATACTGCACTTGTAACTCCATTTAAAAATGGAAAAGTTGATGAAGAAGCTTATGCAAAATTTATCGAGTGGCAAATTAAGGAAGGTGTTTCTGGGGTTGTACCATGTGGAACTACTGGAGAGTCGGCTACTTTAAGTTTTGAAGAACATGAAAAAGTAATAAAGCTTTGTATCGAGGTGGTAAACAAGCGCGTTCCTGTTATTGCTGGAACTGGTGCTAACTCAACCGAAGAAGCAATTAAGTTGAGCTTGGATGCTAAAAAAGCTGGGGCTGATTATTTGTTATTGGTTGCTCCATATTATAACAAACCTTCACAAGAAGGTATTTTCCAACATTATAAGGCTATTGCGAGTGCTGTTGATGTGCCACAAATTCTTTATAATGTGCCTGGAAGAACTGCGGTTGATATGTCAATTGAAACAATCGGAAGGCTTTCAAAAATTGATAATATTGTTGGTATCAAAGATGCTCATGGCGATTTGACTCGTGCAATTAAGATAAGAAGAGTTGTGCCTGATACTTTCTCTGTGATGTCTGGTGAAGATGGAACAATTGCTGCATTCTTGGCTCATGGTGGCGACGCTTGCATTTCTGTTACATCTAATATTGCTCCATCATTGTGTGCACAACTTCACAAAGCATGGTGGGCAAGGGATCTTGACACTTTTGCGAAAATTCGTGATACTCTTGCTCCTGTTCATGAAGCAATGTTCTGTGAAACCAATCCATGCCCTGTAAAATATGCGGCAAGTTTGATTTGCGGATTTGAATCTTCTGTAAGACTTCCTTTGTGGGAAATTACTGATGCTTCAAAAGAAAAAGTTAAAGAAGCAATGAAACAAGCAGGATTAATCTAATCGTGGCTGAAAGAAAGACCTTTATAACAACTGGTACGGTGGCTCAAAACCGTAAGGCTAGGTTCAATTATTTTATCGAGGAAAGATATGAAGCAGGAATTGTTCTTATCGGACCAGAGGTAAAATCGTTAAGAGCAGGGCACGCAAATGTTACCGAAGCTTATGTTTCGGTCGATAGTGGCGAGTTGTTTTTGGTCAATGCTAATATTTCGGGGTATGCTTCAACGGGTTATATAAGACATGTTGAAGCACGCCCTCGAAAGCTCCTTTTGAAAAAAAAAGAAATTCAAAAAATTATTGGTGCTGTGAATAAAAAGGGATATACCATGATTCCTTTAAGCATATATTTTAATAACAAAGGCTTGGCAAAAATCGAGCTTGGTCTTGCGCTTGGTAAAGATGGCAAAGACAAAAGAGACACAATCAAAAAACGCGATTGGGAAAGACAAAAAGCAAGAATTTTAAGGGATAATAATAAATAACTTATGATTGATAAATTCTTAAAAGTTATGGAAGATTTTGCCCCTTTTGAGAATAATCCAGAGATAGCAGTAGCAGTTTCAGGAGGTTCTGATAGCCTTGCTTTAACTTTTTTAATAAATGAATATGTTAAAAAAAACGGTGGGAATTTGATTGCCTTAACCGTTGACCACGGGTTGCGAGAAGAATCTTATGACGAAGCTTTAAAAGTTCGAGAAAAACTTTTAAAACATGGCATAAAACACGAAATTTTAACTTGGGTTGGTGAAAAACCAAAAACCGCAATCGAAGAAAAAGCAAGGCAAGCAAGATATGATTTGCTTTTTAATTACTGCAAAGAAAAGGGCATATTACACCTTTGCGTTGGTCATACAAAGGACGAACAAGTCGAAACTTTTTTAATGAGATTAAGAAGAGGGAGTGGAGTTGATGGGCTTGCTTCGATAAAATCCGAAGTTTTAACCAAAGATTTAAGAATTTTAAGACCTTTATTAGATTTCACAAGACAAGATTTAAGAGATTATTTAAACAATATCAATGAAATATGGATAGAAGATCCTTCGAACCAAAACGAGGATTACGAAAGGGTAAGATTTCGAAAAGCAATCCCGATTTTAAGCAATCTTGGGCTTGATGTAGAATGTCTTAATAACGCGGTTAATCATATGAAAAGAGCCAAGGAAGCTTTGGATTTCTTAATGATTGATGCGATGGTTAATTGTGTCAGTTTGAAACGCGAGGGCTTTGTTTTATTTGACAAAGAAAAATTACAAAAATATCCAGAAGAAACCGTTTTACGAGTGCTTTCAAGAATTTTGATGGTGGTTTCAAATAATGAAGAGCCAGTTCGAATAAATAAACTTATAAATTTAAAAGAAAACCTTAATAAATTAGGTGGAGGGGTTACTTTAAACGATTGTTTTATAAGAGATTATAAAAACAAAGTAATGGTGGTTAAGGAATTAAGAATCTTAGAGCCAAGCAAACCTTTTAAAGATTTTGGTTCATGGAATGGTTTTAAAATAAAATGCGAGGGGTTTAAGGGTAAAATAGGACCGTTGGGCGAAGATGGGTATAGCCAAATAAAAAATATTGTAAGAAAAAGTTACCCAAGTGTCGTGATTAAAGGTTTGCCAACACTTTTTTGTGAAAATAAAGTGGCTTTTGTTCCTCATCTTGGTTATTCTTACAATAAAGATATGGAAATTGAAATCGCTCTTGATATAAAATTTTCATTAACATAAAATTATAAAAATTCAAAAAATAAAAATAGGGTAAAAAAGT
>JAKJEU010000209.1 GCA_022705265.1 Pseudomonadota bacterium
CGCTCGGTTTATTAAGTTTATTACTAAGTTCACTTATAACCTCGCTCCAAGATATTTCCGAAACATCTTCTGATATGTTTGCAACCACTACTCCAAAATAATATTTAATATGCTTTGGCAATACATCTTCACTTGCTCCATAAATTTCATTTGATTTTGAAGCATTAATTTTTGCACCGTAAGTTGAAGTTGTGGCATTTGCACCGTAAGGATATGCTCCACCAATTGCTAATGGTTCAATCGCTCCTTCATGGTCTTTTGTTGCAATCGGTTGACCTGATCCAATATTAAAAGAGCCTGTAATATTCGGTAAGCCTTGCTTAAAACATTTACCAATTTCAGAGCTTAAAACCGTTGGCATGATAAAAGAGCTATCAAGAGTTGGTGTTTTAAACTTGCTGTTTATAGCATCAAGTCCAAACATTCCACAATGGCCATAAGTTGCGATTTGTTCTTCATAAACATCATAAGAACAAGTCAAAACTTTGCCCGTTAATAAATATTCTCGATAAAAAGTGTTAAAAGTTGTTCTTGAATATTCGCTCCCGTTACAAGGCAAAACTCCGGCTGGGTAATCGCTCCTACAAAAAGGTATGATTTGACCAATAAAAACACTTGAAAGAATTTTATCAAACTTGATATTTGCTTCGTTTATATCTGTTTCAAGAACTGCTATATCATCAATCGTTTCGTTTATTGTGTCTTTTATCTTATTAAAATTTTGGTTAACTTTTATGGCATTTGCTCCTGTTCCTGAAACAAATGCGTTAAATTCATCAATTTTGCTTGTCATCGTTCCTATTTCCTTGATAAATATCCACCAACACCACTACCCACCGCTCCGACAAGAGAGCCTAACAATCCATCTTTTGATGATTGGTTTTGAGCTTGTTGTTGCATTTGAGCATTAAGCAAACCCAAAGCATTTTGTTGCAATCCGCTCATCATGTTGTAAGGCATTTGATAAGTGTTAAGTAAGCTTGATAAAACGCTTTGAACCCTTGCATCTTCGTTTGCCATGGCGTCGTTTTCAAGGTTGGCCAAGGTAGTTGCAAAAGAATTTCCCATGGCATTTACATTTGAACCACGAGTTAATCCTCTTGATGATAAGGGGTTCATAAGATTGTTTTCAAAAGACTGATTTGCAAGTCGGTTTCTTTGCTTTGTCCCTGCCTTAAAAACCTCGCTATCGTAACTTGGATTTATTAATTGCTCTAAATATTTATTAATTCCATTTTGAGATGTCTGAACCAAGCCTTTTTGAAAATCCGTTGGGTTAAAGGTGTTACTTCCACCCGCCGTCCCGCTTCCATAAAGCCCTCCTGTTCCAATTGATACCGTTGGTAAAGAGGATGATGATTTTTTACCGCCACCCATATTTATAATTCCTTTCAATATAAAATAAGTTTTGATTTTAAGTCGAAAAATATGATAGAAAAAACTACCTTTCAATAGAGGTTGAAAGGGGGTGAGAAAAATAAACACCCTATGTAAGAACCTACTGTTTTTTATGACAGTATTCTTGTTATTGGTTTGGAGTTTTCCTGCTAATTAAATAAGAAGAGCCTAAGCAACGGCAATTGCTTAGGCTCGGTGATACTTAATAAACACCCTATTAAGATAACTTAATCATACCATATTTATTATTATTTTCAAATATCTTTATAAAAATCTTTTTTATCCAAATAAAAAACCCCGTCATTATCGGGGTCTTGTTTCATTCCTGCTTTTTTGTTAAATATTCTGGCGTGTAAGTGAGGTGTGAAGGTATAGGCTCGCTCATAACTTTCAAAAATTATATTAAGTAATATTTTATGAGCTTTGATAACTTCTTTATGGTGTTTTCGTTTAAACGCCCCTGAGTAAAAAGGAACTTCTTTACCATTTAGGTTTTCACATAAAACATAACAAACGCCTATTGTTTCGCCCTTATCACTTACAACCGCAAAAAACCAATCAGAATGTTTTAATTCATGATATGAAAAAGGTGAGTTTAGATATCTTTCATTCCTTCTGAATATCAGCCTTGCTTCCTTTTCATCAAACAAAGCATTTTTATTGTTTACCAAATAAACCATTGCTATTTTGCCTTTTTAATTTTGATTTTTGAAAACTCTATTCGCTTAATTCCAAAACCTTGACCCTTTTCCTTGGTGTAAATTCTGATTTTAAGCTGCCTAAATAAAGAAATTGGCGGGATTTTAAAAAGCTCGTCATAATCTGATATTTTAAGCCAAACTTTACCACTTTCATCCAGTTCATCTTCGACCCAATGGCCTCCGGATAAATCCTCGTCCGTATCCACCCATTTTAAAGTATTTTCATCAAGCTTTCGTGATAACCTTTTAACCTTTTTTCTAAGTTCATTGCCGTCTCTTATAAACTCGATAAAAAAGTCATTTGTAACCGTATTATCAAGGGTGAAAAATATCCGTCCCTTTGGTATTTTTAAATT
>JAKJEU010000210.1 GCA_022705265.1 Pseudomonadota bacterium
AAAACGAAGAATTCATTGATGAAATTGTTGTTTATGATGACGAGTCTTTTGATTCTCAAGAGGCAACAGTTTCAAAAAATGAAAAGCCAGATTTAAAGAAAAATGCGTATAAGCAAAAGGGCTTGAAATCATATAAGCCTAAAAGGTCTTTTTTAAGAAATAAGGCGGCTATTTTTGGTTCTTTATTAAGTGTAATGTGGATTTATGTTGCATTGGATTACTTTGCTTCGTCTGATTTTATTAAAAACAGGCATTCTATCCCTCCGATTGAATTTGTGTTGGTTATCCTTGCTTTTTGTTTACCTATATTCATGGTATGGCTTTTGGTTGCTTATTCGGAAAGAAATGAACAAGTTTTAAAAGATTCCGAAATAATGAAAAATTATATGGAACAAATTATTACTCCAAAGGATTATGAAAACGAATATACCGCTGCTTTAACAAAAAGCATAAAACAACAAGTGTTTGAATTTAAGCAAGTTTTTGAAAAAGTAATAATTGCGAGTGATGTTGTTTCAAAAGAATTAAAAGAAAGACAAAAAGAATTATTAAAAATTAACGATATTATTAATTCGGAAACTAAATCGACTGCAAAATTGCTTAAAGAAGAAGTGGATGGTTTTATGGAGTCTGCTTTAAGGGCTACGGACAAATCAAAGGAAATTTCCGAAGTTTTAAAATGGCAAGTTTCAAATATAACTTCCGCATCAGAACAAGCAATGAGCGTTACAACAAAATTTGCCGAAGTTGCTCAAAAAAATTCGATGACTATTCATGATGTTACGGACGAGGCTAAACAACAAACCGAAGAAATGGGAAGAGTTATTCGTGACCATGTTGCTATGGTTAAAAAATCTTCGGAAAATGCAAAATTGCACACTAACAATATTGTTGAAACTCTTGATAAACAGGTTAAGATTTTGGATGGTGCTTGTGATAAGGCTGAACTCCATGCTCATGAAATTTCAAATAATGTTATGGAAAAAATTAATTCCATGGGCATTATCCTTGACAAACAAAGAGAAAAGTTGGCTGATTATAACGAAGAAGTTAAGGCTCAATCTGATGCTGTTCTTAAAAACTTTAACGAACAAGGTCAAAGAACTGATGCCGAGGTTGAAAAGCTTAAAACAAGATTTGATGTTATTGAAAATGCGTTTGCTCTTCAAACTAAGGAACTTATAAATGTTTCTGATAATATGATTGGCAAGATTCAAGCTCTTGTTGATGGTATAAAAAATGAAACAAGCAATCTTACCTTATCTTCGGAAAAGGCTCAAAGCAAGGTTTCAGAATTATCCGAAACTTTGGCAAAGAAAACTTCTCAAATGACCACTTCTACTGAAATGTCAGGCAACAGAATTAACGAAATTATCGAAGCCTTTGAATTAAAAGCAAAAGGTTTGGGTGAGACTGCTGATGATACTGTAAGAAGAGTTCATAATATAGGTGAAGCAATCAGTGGACAAGTTAATATTCTTTCATCAAATGTTGAAAAAGTCGAAAAAGAAGCAGAAACAATAAGGACTTCTTTGAAACGCCAATCAGAAGATTTAACCGATCTTTCTTCGGTTGTTATTTCGCAAGCAAAGATTACGGAAAATGCCTTGATTTCTCAACAAAACCATATTACTACTTCTTTGGCAAAAATCGAAGATATAAGAGCTGAGCTTAAAGACAAGATTGATGCTTTTGCTCATGTAACTAATGATTTAGATGAAAAATCGGCTGTTGTTATTAAACAACTTCAAGAACAAATGAAAACAGCGCTTCAAAATGTCGAAACTTTAGAAGAAAAAGCAAAAGGTATTTCAACTTCATTAATTGATGATGTTGCTTTGGTTGAAAAATCAAAACAAGAGGCAACTGGGTTAATTGAAAAAATCTCAAACGAAATTGAAGTCCATGATAAATCGCTTGAAGAACTTGTATCAAAGCTTGAAACAAGGGTTAAAGAAGTTGGTGAAATTCTTGATGTCCAAGCTGAAAATGCGAATAAAACCGCATTCGGCATGCAAGAAAAAGCAGAACAAACCGCAAAATCCTTTGAAGATAATATTGTTCTTATTAATAAAACTACAGAAGATTTTGCAAATAGCATTTCGAAAAATTTATCCGAACTTGAAGCAAGAGCAAATAATATTGATGAATTATTCAAAAAACAAAATTTGGATATAGCATCAAGTGGTGAAAAATTATCAGAACAAACATCAAAGGTGATTGATTTGATGAAACTTCATTCAGGTGAGATGGAACAAAATGTTGACACCATAATTTCAAAGGCATCAACTGTTGAACAAGCTTTTGCAAAACAAGCAAATGATTTAGTAAAAGTTTCGGAAGATGTTCTTGCAAAAGTATCAGAAATTGGCGGTTCTTTTGATAAAAAATCTGATGAAATGGTAAAAGTTGTTAACGATATAACTTTAAAAGTTGATGATGC
>JAKJEU010000024.1 GCA_022705265.1 Pseudomonadota bacterium
CACAAGGATTATGATTCCTCTGCTCTAGCCGCCTGAGCTACCCCGCCACGATTCAAAACCGATTAAAATTAAATCAGCAAGAATGTTTTTAATATTTACTTTTCAATTTGTCAAGTGTAATTTTATAATTAGTTAAAATTCTTTTTTGGAAAAAATATGTCTCGTTTGAAAAAAACATTTAAAATTATCTTTGTTTTTCTTAATATTTCAATCCTTTCTGTGTTAATAGGATTGGGTTTTTTTGTATATAAAGTTTCAAATGATTCCGTTTCTTTAAATATCATAAGTCGTAATATATTAAGTTTTATAAAAGTTAAAAATCTTAACTTGAAAATATCCGATTCGTCGATAAGCTTTTTAAAAGACAGAAAATATCCAATTCAAATTGTCGTAAGTGATGTTTCTTTTAAATATATGGATAGCAATGAGGGCTTTATTGAAACTTTGGTTTTAAATTACAGTTGGAAGTCTTTGTTAAAAAGAGATTTTATTCCAAATATAGCAATATTAAATGGTGTTAATGTAAAAAGATTTAAACAAGATTTCGAAGATATTGAAACAGATTTTGATATCTTATACCAAGCTAAGATGTTCTTTTCTTTTAAAGATTTTGAAATAGAAGATATAAAAATAATAAATGCTACTTACGAATATTATGGCGAAGGCGATAAACTCATTTTCAAAGCGTCGTCAGATGAAACAAGTTTTTCAAAGCTTGGAAAAGATGTTTTTGAATTTAAAAATAATCTTAATCTTGAAGATAATGGAATAAATGTAGCCGTTACAACAGAAACTTTATATAATGTAAAAGACAGTGGAGCTTTGGTAAAAATAAGATTTAAAAATGTGAATTTGTCGGATATTGATACAAGTTTTACAAGCTTTATTGAACCATTAAAAAACCTTAACAGTCTTACTCATGGTGAGGCTTTAATAAGGCTTAAATATTTAAACGATAAAAATAAAAAGATTTTTGAACATGTTGATAATTTAAGCTTTCGAATTTTTGGTAAAAAAGGTGAATTTAAGTTAGGTGATAATATTTTTGTATTTGATGATATTGTGCTTAATTTAAGAAGCAACGAAACAATTAACGAAATTTTGATTGAAAAAAGTGAAGTTAATTATAAAAATGCCAAAGCAAATGTCGATGGTAAAATCACTGGGGTTTTAGATTATCTTAATACTGATAATTATGAAAATTTAAAAATGTATTTTCATGCCGTTGCAAAGGATTTGCCTTTTGATAAGTTAACTGACTATTGGCCTTCTTTTGTGGGTCCTGAAACATGGCTTTGGGTTAAAAATCATATGAGCGGTGGAATTATAACTTCGGGTGATTTTGAACTTTTGTATAAAGGTGTTAATAACTCTTCGGTCTTTGCCCCAGAAAGAATTGATGGAATTGCAAAGGTTAAAGGGGTAAAAGTCGATTATCTTGAAGGAATGCCTCCTGTCGATAATGCCGATGGTTCTATTCATGTGTCTTTGGACAAGGTTGATATATTTATTGATAAGGGAAATACTTTTAATCTTGATTTTAAAAAAGGTGTGATTAACTTTTATGATATTGATAAGGTTGAGACAAAGGCTAATCTTAAATTCGATTTAAAAGGTTCGCTAAAAGATGCTTTGTTAATTGCGGACAGCAAGCCTTTGGAATTTATCAAACTTATGGGAATTGATGCAAATAAATCAGACGGAAATTCTGATTTTAATTTGTTGTTACATTTTCCCGTAAGAGAGAGTTTGACGATAAAAGATGTTAAAGTTTATATCCAAGGTGTGGCCGAAAATTTTGGATTGTCTGTAAATGACACTGTAAAAGTTTCAAAAGGTAAAATTAATTTTAATATTGATAATCAAAAGGCCGAAATAAAAGGTGATGTTGAAATAAACGATGCTTCTTCTAAGCTTGTCAGTGTTATAAAATTTGATGAAACAAGGGATTTTTATCAAAAGCATTTAATTGATATATGGCTTGATGAAGATGATTTGAAAAATATGTTTAAAAGTGAGGCTATATCAAATTTTGTAAAAGGTCTTGTAAAGGTTAATGTTGATATTGTTTATAAAGATGAAAAAAATGGAAAAATTAATCTTTTGTTTGATTTAGCGGATGTTTCTTTTGACGCGAGTATTATCGGAATTAAAAAGGAATTAGGAAAAAAAGCAGATTTGATTTTGGTTGGCAATTTTAATGACCAAGGTTTGGTCGGAGAGTATGAGTTTGCTTATAAATCGACTTCTTCTTTGATAACTGGGAAAATGTTTTTTGAAAAAGGTTCAAGGCTTAAAAAAATTGATTTCAGCCAAATAAAATCACCAAAAAATGATATTAAAGCGGTTATTTCTTTTGATAAGGATTATAACCCTGATATAAAAATTTCTGGAAAAGAATTCAATCTTACTCATTTATTGTCTGGGAAAAATGATGCAAGTCTTAATTATTTCAAAATTAAGTTAGAAGCATCAAAAGTATGGGTTTCAAATCATGGATTTTTATCACAATTTTATTTTTACGCAAATAAGGTGGGAGGCGTTTTAAAAAATCTTGATTTCTCGAGTGTTACGAATGAAAAACATAATCCAAGCGATGTAAGTTTAAAAATTGAAAATAACAAAGTCACAGGAAAAGCAAATAATTTAGGAGATGTGTTGAAAGCCTTTACTCCTAATCCTGAATTAAGGCTTGGGGTTGCGTCAATTGATGGCACAATAAATAAATTTGGAAATGTAAAAGGAAAAATAAAGGTAAAAGATTTTGTTATAAAAGATGCTCCAATTATTGGAAAAATATTGTTAACGGCATCAATTACTGGTGTTGTTAATGCTCTTTCACCTGGGATTGAATTTGATAAGGCAAACTTTCCTTTTGAATATAAAAACAATGTTTTGGAAATAAAAGAAGGGGTTATTTCGAATACTTCCTTGGGCTTTACCTTAAATGGAAAATATGACAGAAAAACTGATGAAGTGGCTTTAAAGGGTTCAGTTATCCCTATATATTGGGCAAATGGCTTACTTGGAAAAGTTCCTTTAATCGGAGGCATTTTTGCAGGCGAAAAAGGTGGCGGAGTTTTTGGAATAAATTATGAAGTTAATGGAAAATATCATGATGTAAAAGTATCTTCTAATCCTTTATCAGTCTTTACACCTGGAATATTGCGGACTATGATAAAAAATGCGGACGAAAAAAATTAATCTTGCCAAAGGACTTCAATTTTTCCATAAAACTTGTTTATCATAGGCTCGATTTTATTTTTCGTGGCTTCAAAATATTCTCTTTTCAGCATAGACATTAAATATGCACCAATGAATTTTTCGTTGATGATAAGATAATCTCTTAAAAATCCTTCATCTTTGAATAAAAAGTTATTTTTGTGTATATTATATGTTTTTATATTATGTTCTAAAACTATGGCACAAAGGCGGTTGAATTTCATGTCTTCGAAAAAATGTTTAATACCAAGATATTCCATAAGAACGCCAAAACCTAAGCCTTCTTCGCCGACATAAAACCCCCATTCAGCCTTTTTATGTTGAGCTTCGATAGAGGTATAATCATAAACTCCCACAGGCTTATCATCAATTATGCAAAGATAATATTTTGCGTCCTCTTTTGTTTTAAGTCGCTCAATCCATTTTACATGATTTTCATAAATTATAATGTCTTGGTTAATCATGTTTTGTCTTATTCTGTCAGAATTTCGCCATTCTAATATAAGTTTTTTCTCGTATTCATTGGTATGAATAAAATTTTTAAATACTACTTTCAACTTTAATTCCTCTCATATCAATTTCATTTTCAACATCAGTTTCAAAAGAGATTATGTCTTCTTTCATATTTGTACCAAAGGTTTCATTTATCCATAATCTTGCAGGCAGGTTGCGTTCTCCGTTTAAGCAAGTTATTTTTATATTGTTTTTTGTATTAAGAGATTGCTTTGCAATAACAAAAGCATATTTTATCATTTTTGTTTCAATCCGTCGTCCTAAGGCTCTGCAACTTATAACAAGTTCGTCAAGTTCAAGAATTTCATCATTCTTTTTTAAAATAAATATTGCAATTATACCGCTGTCAGAAAGTTTGTCTGATAAAGAACAAGTAATAATTTTATAACTATCATCTTTGATTATTTTTGAAATTTCATTTTCATTATATCTTTTGTAATTAAAAATGAATTGATTAGTTTTATTCAAAAGTTCTGAGATTCTTTTTACATTTTTTTCATCATCAATTTCGTATTTAAGTTTAATTTCAAGAGATTTAAAATAGTCTTCGTCGCTTAAAAGTGATGAATTTTTTCTTATTTTATTTGCCTTGATATCATTTGTTCTTAAATTGTCTTCTTTTGATATTTTTGATTTAAAAATTCTTGGGAAAAATTCAAGTATATCTAGTGTTTTTTCTTCGTTAATAAACTCAATAAAATTCATAAAAGGGAAAGAATTTTTCATATTTTGAATTTCACCAGGATTGTCATCAATATAAATAACGCTATCTTCTCCGATATTAAGTTTTTTAAGAATTTTCATCATGTTGTTTGATTTTAAATCCCAATTTGCTTGAATATCGACAAAATCGTCGAATGAAACTTTAAAATCATTTCTTTTTTCAAACATTTCTTTTACATCAAGCATTTCATTTTTAGAAATGACAGCAAGCAAAAACCCCCGTTCTTTTAAGGTTTTAAGCTTTTCTTGAAATTTTGTGTATACAGATATTTTATCAAACCCATCTTCGCCAAGCACTCCTTTATAAAAAGTATTGTCAAGGTCGATAACTATTGCTTTTAAACAAGGAAAAACACAAGCGGGAATATATCTTAATCCAAGTTCTCTTGCGACATAAAGGCATGCCTTGTTTGATAATCTTGTACCTGTATATTCTATTTTTTCCTCGTCAAAGGCGTCGTTTTTCAAAAAAGACTTAATTTCGTTAAAATTTGCAACGACTAAATCATCCATGTCAAATGTTATATCGTTTATTTCGCCAGTGTGATAAAGGATTATTTTTGATTTTGTTAAAGTTTTAAGCTTTAAAAGCCTTTCTTTAAGCCATACTTTTACATCAATGTTTTTATATCGAGACAAATCAATCCATAAAATGCTTATGTCAATATCATCGTTTGGTATTATGAAATTAAAACTGTCATCATAATCGCTGTAATCAAAGCTTGCTTCGACATTAGAAAAGTTTAGGAATTTATTTATTACAGAAGCAACCATTTCAAAGGCATGATTTCTGAAAACCGATATTTTTATTTTTTTATGAATAGCCTTATCGCTTTTACATGAAATAAGTTTTAATCGGTTTAAATCTTTATCAAAAATCATTTTTCGTTCACCTAAATAATAATGTTATAAGCCTTTTATTTGTTTAATTTTTTTGACTATCTTTTTGAAAGAGTTAAGGGTTGGAATTTCATCTCGATTAAATTTTATTCCAAGATTTTCCTCTAAAACCATGATTATTTCGATATGTTTAAAAGAATCCCAATCAGGTTCGTCTTTTGAGCTTATATTATCCTTAGGAGATATTTTTTTATTAAATAGTACAGATAATATTTCGGCAATTTCAGTTTCCATGAATTTTCCTATTTACTTTAAAAATTAGCTTATTTACCCATTATCTTTCCCATATAAAACATTTGCAATATTTTTTTTAAAAAAAAGCTTGATTTAATTTTTATTATGTTTTATAAAGTTATTCATCGGTGCTTAGAGCTCAGGTAGCTCAGTCGGTAGAGCAGGGGACTGAAAATCCCCGTGTCGGCGGTTCGATTACGTCCCTGAGCACCATTTTAAAAGGGTTTGAACTTGGTTCAAGCCCTTTAAATTTATTGTTTAAAAAAATAATATAAAAAATTGACAATTTTTCAAAAAAAAACTACCATAAAGTTAATATTTATGGAGAAAGCTAATGTTTTACAATCTCATTATTAGCATTATTATTTCGATTATTGCTTTAATTATTATAAGCAATAAGAAAAAGGGTGCTGTAAAAGGATTATAAAAACTTAGAATAAAAATATATAAACCCTGCAGCACAAAGTTGCAGGGTTTTTTAATTAAAAAACAGGAGTAAAGATGTTATTAAACGGAGCACAGATTTTAATAGAAGTACTTGCAAAACAAGGGGTAAATACTGTATTTGGATATCCAGGCGGAGCAGTTTTAAATATTTATGACGAGCTTTATAAAAGTTCGGACAGAATTAAACATGTAATCACAGCTCATGAACAAGGTGCGGTGCACGCTGCTGATGGATATGCAAGGGCTTCTGGCAAAACTGGTGTTGTTATTGCAACTTCTGGGCCTGGTGCTACTAATTTAATTACGGGGATTGCAAATGCTTATTTGGATTCTGTTCCAATGGTTGCGATTACGGGAAATGTTCCAACCTCTATGCTTGGAAAAGACAGTTTTCAAGAGGTTGATATTGTTGATATTACTCAATCAATCGTAAAACATAACTTTATTGTACGAGATATTAAAAAGCTTGAAAAAACCTTGAACGAAGCTTTTTTAATTGCATCAAGTGGAAGAAAAGGGCCTGTTTTAGTTGATATTCCAAAAAATATTCAAGCTGAGGTTTGCGAATATTTAAACCAAGAAGTTACATTAAAAAAGAATAAGAAAAAGCCAGTAAAAAATGATTTTAAAAGAGCGATTGAAATAATTAAACAAAGCAAAAAACCATATATTTATTGCGGTGGTGGAATTATTGCTGGTAATGCTGAAAAAGAAGTTTTCGAGTTATCAAAGAAAATTTCAGCTCCAATTGGGTTTAGTATGATGGGCTTGTCTGCGGTTCCAAGCGATTATGAATTAAATCTTGGAATGTGTGGCATGCATGGAAGATATGTCGCGTCAAAGGCTCAATCCGAAGCGGATTTAGTCATAGCAGTAGGTGTAAGATTTAGCGACAGAGCAACAGGAAACACCGAAAAATACCGTGAAAAATGCCAAGTCATTCATATTGATATTGACGAAACTGAAATTGATAAAAATGTTAAAACTAAAATGGGTCTTTGTGGCGATGTTAAACAAATTTTATCAGAAATAATTGATAAAGTTCCAAATTTCATAAACCCAGATTGGATTGATGAAGTAAAAGAATATAAAAAGATTTCAGCATATCAAGAAGATAATAATTTCAACCCAAAAAATATTATCGAAACTGTATCAAATTATATGAATGATGACACAGTTGTTGCAACCGATGTTGGTCAACATCAAATGTGGACAGTCCAACATTATAAATTCAAAAATACAAGAACTTTGCTTACTTCTGGTGGCTTGGGAACTATGGGATATGGTTTTGGTGCTGCTATTGGTGGTTGCTTTGCAAATAATAAAAGAAAGACTGTGTTTTTTACAAGTGACGGAAGCTTTGGCATGAATTTGAATGAATTTGCGACTGCGGTTACTCAAAAATTGCCTCTTGTTATCGTTGTTTTAAATAACGGAGTTTTGGGAATGGTAAGGCAATGGCAAGGAATGTTTTATGATAAAAGATTTTCCGAAACTACATTAGAGCGAAAAACAGATTTCCCAATGCTTGCAAAAGCTTTTGGAGCAAAGGGCTTTAAAGTTGAAAATTTGGGTGAGCTTAATGAAGTGCTTAAAAATTTAAAGGACGATGGACCATGTTTAATCGATTGCATTATTGGTAAAGATGAAAAAGTTTTACCAATGATTCCTCCTGGTGGTTCAATCAAAGATATAGTAATTAAATAAGATTTAAGGAAAAAGAAAAATGAAATTTACAATTGGAGTTATCGTTTCAAATTCTTTTGGAGTTTTAAACAGAGTTACAGCAGTTTATTCAAAACGAGGATGTAACATTGACAGCCTTTCCGTGGGTGAGACTGAAAACCAAGAATATTCAAGAATTACAATTTTGTCAGAAGCAGATGATTATTTAATCAAACAAATTTTTAAACAACTTGAAAAACTTCACGACGTAAGGGAAGCCTTTTTATTTGATGATAAAAATTCGTTTTCAAGAGAGCATGTTTTTATAAAATTATCGGTAAACAGTAAGTCAAAATCAAAAATAATTGTAAAAGTTAATGATTTTGGCGGAAAAATAATTGATTTTGGAAATGATTTTGTAAGTTTTGAAATTTCTAATACTCATGACAAGATATCAGAAATTATTAATAAATTTAAAAAACACGAAATTTTAGAAGTTTCAAGAAGTGGTTTGACGGCGATTTCTTATGGAACTGAAAATATGTTAAGGGTTGAAGATTAATTTTTAAGGAAATATAAAAAATGCTTACTTTGGATAAAATATACCAAGCGGCTCATGTTTTAAAGGGTGTTATAAGAAAGACGGATTTAATTTATGCGCCTAATATGTCGGAATTTTGTGATGTTTATTTGAAGACTGAAAACCTTCAAGTAACAGGTTCGTTCAAGGTAAGAGGGGCATATTTTAAGATGTCAAGACTTACCAAAGAAGAAAGGGAAAAAGGGGTTATTGCTTGTTCTGCTGGCAACCATGCCCAAGGAATTGCTTTGGCGGCGCAAAAAAATGGAATTAAATCGACAATTTTTCTTCCAAGTACTGCTCCAATCTCGAAAATCGAAGCGACAAAAAAATATGGTGCTGAGATAAAGTTGGTGGATAATACTTATGATGATGCTTATAAGGCTTCACTTGTTTATCAAAAGGAAACTGGGGGAACTTTTATTCACCCATTTGACGATGATGATGTGATTGCGGGGCAAGCAACGATTGCATTGGAATTGATGGAACAAAATCCTGATCTTGATGCTATTGTTGTTCCTGTTGGTGGTGGCGGTCTTATTTCGGGGATTGCTTATGCGATTAAGAGCTTAAATCCAAGATGCAAAGTTTATGGGGTCGAGGCTGCTGGTGCTCCTTCGATGATTGATTCGATAAGACAGAAAAAACGCTCTACTTTAAATTCTGTATCAACTTTCGCAGATGGTATAGCGGTAAAATGCCCTGGTGAGCTTACTTTTGATTTATGTTCAAAATATGTTGATGATATTATTTCCGTAAGCGAAGACGAAATAGCAGCCGCAATTTTAAGATTAATGGAACAACAAAAAATCGTTGCAGAAGGTGCAGGAGCAGTTTCTGTTGCGGCTGTTTTATTTAACAAGCTTCCGTTACAAGGCAAAAAAGTATGTGCCGTTGTATCAGGTGGAAACATTGATGTTAATATATTATCAAAAGTCATTCACAGAGGTTTGTTAAAAGCGGGAAGAAGAACCGATTTGACCATAGAGCTTTTGGACAAACCAGGACAATTAAAAGATGTTTCGACCATAATCGCAAATATGGGTGCAAATGTTACAAGAGTTAACCATAATTTAAGTGGTGAGAACACAGACATTAATGATTGTTGCCTGGATATATCGCTTGAAACAAGAAATCACGAACATTTAGAAGAAATAAAACAAGCTTTGAAATCGGCTGGTTATAAAATAATTGACAGAAAATAAAGGGAAATAAAAAATGAAAAAAGTAATTTTGACACCTCTTGCACCACAACCTATCGGACCATATTCCCAAGCAATTTTGGTAAATGATACTTTGTATTGCTCGGGACAAATTCCTTTGGATTGTAAAAGCGGTTTGATTGTCGGAGAAAATGTAAAAGACCAAGCTGAACTTGTTTGTAAAAATATTAATGCCGTTTTATCTGAGGCTGGATTTTCTTTTGAAAATGTTGTAAAAGCGACTTGTTTTTTAAAAAATATGTCTGATTTCAAAGATTTTAACGAAGTATATGCAAAATATTTCATATCAAATCCTGCTCGCTCATGTGTTGCGGTAAAAGAGTTGCCAAAAGATTGTTTGGTAGAAGTTGAAGTCATAGCAGTAAAGTAAAAAGATTTGAAAAAGTATATCGATATATTTTGTTTGTTTTTTAAAATAGGCCTCTTCACCTTTGGCGGAGGCCTTGCCATGATGCCTTTGTTTCAAAACGAATTGGTTAAAAAACGCCAATACATAACTGATGAAGAATTAATTGATTTATATTCAATTGGTCAATGCACTCCTGGGATTATTGCGGTTAATATATCCACCTTTATCGGTTATAAGATGCTTGGAATTATAGGCGGTTTATTTTCAACGCTTGGAATGATAAGCCCATCAATTATAATCATAAGTATTATTGCGTCTTTTATGAAAGCTTTTATGGATAATGAAATACTTAATCACGCATTCGCAGGCATAAGAGTTTGTGTGGTTGCTTTGATGCTTAATATTGTTTATGGATTATTCAGAAAATCGGTAACTAATAAATTTACTTTTACTGTATTTTTGATGTCCTTATTTTTGTTGTTTCAATTTGGTGTTTCTCCTATTTTCATTGTTTTATTATCTGCTTTTACGGGGTTTTTGTCAGAGAATGTAAAAAAAATAAGGAGTAATAAAGCAAAATGATTCTTTTTACTTTGTATTATGAATTTTTTAAAATAGGGCTTTTCGCAATCGGCGGAGGGCTTGTAACCATTCCGTTTTTATTTGATTTAGCAACAAGATATCCGTGGTTTGATGCAAAATTGTTATCAAACATGATTGCAATATCAGAATCAACCCCAGGACCAATTGGCGTTAATATGGCAACTTTTTCAGGTTTCCAAGCAGGGGGAATAACAGGAGGCATAATCGCAACTTTCGGTTTGGTAACTCCTTCGGTTGTTATTATAATGCTGATTGCAAAATTAATGAAAAAATACAAGGACGACGAACGAATAAATAAAACTCTTGCTAGTGTAAGACCTGCGGTTTTGGGGCTTATTTTATTTGCTTGTTATGAAATTGCTAAAATATCGATTGTTGACATTAAAACTTCGGTTATGTTTATGGTTTTCTTTGTTTTGATATTCCATTTTAAGAAAAATCCAATAATTTACATAACTTTGTCCGCAATTGCTGGGGTTGTTTTTAAAATTTAGGCAAAAGCACTTATGATATAGCCATTAATATCTTTTTTTCGTTCTTTTCTTAAAAAAGCTTCTTTTAGGCTTATATTGTTATATCCGTTGTCTTTAAGCAAATTTGTTATGTAATCTTTGTTATGACCAAATCGTAACGAAGGTTTAAGGATAAAGTCTTTTTTATTATATTTTTCAAGGCTGAAAATTATTTTTCCACCCTCATTTAACCTTGTTTTGATTAAGCTTAAAACCTCGCTTAAATCACCAAAATAACAAAGCACATCGGAAAGAATTATAAGGTCAAAACCTTTTTTACTTTTTTTAAGGAATTCACAAATATCGATATTTAAAAGGCTGTCATATATATCCAGCTCTTTTGATTTTTCCACCATTTCATTTGATACATCAATACCGACAAGATGGCAAGCAACAGGCTTTAAAATCTTTGCCATTTGTCCATCACCACAACCAGCGTCAAGAACATTTATATTCGTCTTGTTAAAATC
>JAKJEU010000211.1 GCA_022705265.1 Pseudomonadota bacterium
GTGAAAGAAGGGACTCATTTTGACCTTCCAATCGCTCTTGGTATTTTGTGTGAGATGGAAATAATAAGCCAAGAAACCATAAACGATTATATAGTAATGGGAGAGCTTGGTTTGGACGGTTCGTTGATGAGTGTTCCTGGGATTTTGCCCGCATCGTTAAAGGCTTCGATGCTTAAAATGGGAATAATATGCCCAAAAGAACAAGGAAGCGAGGCCGCATGGGCTTTGGATAAAATGATTATTGCTGCACCTGATATTATAAGTATCATAAACCATTTTAAACAAAATCAATTCATTTCAATGCCTGAAAAAGAGCTTTTAGAAGAAAGTTCAAATTATATTGATTTCAAAGACATTAAAGGTCAAGAAAACGCAAAAAGAGCAATAGAGATAGCAGCAGCAGGAGGGCATAATGTGCTTATGGTTGGGCCTCCTGGTTGCGGAAAATCAATGCTGGCGGAAGCAATTAACGGGATTTTACCACCTTTAACTTCTGAGGAAATTTTGGAAATTAGCATGATTTATTCAATCTCAGGATTAATAAAAGAAGGTAAGCTTATATCAAAACGACAATTTCGAAAACCTCACCATTCCACAACAATGGCGGGCATGATTGGTTCGGGAAGTTCTTCTGGTAAGGCTCGTCCTGGGGAAATTTCCTTTGCTCATAATGGTGTTTTGTTTTTAGACGAGTTACCAGAATTTCAAAGAGATACACTTGATTCTTTAAGGCTTCCAATCGAAACGGGAAAAGTTTTAATTGCAAGGGCAAATTCTCATGTAACATATCCATCAAAATTTCAACTTATAACGGCGATGAACCCTTGCCGTTGTGGTTATCTTGGTACTGCTGGACTTGAATGTTCAAGGGCTCCTCGATGTGGCGAAGAGTATATGAGCAAAGTTTCAGGTCCTTTTTTAGACCGAATTGATTTACATATTCAAATGCAAGCGGTTTCTTTTGATAAAATGGTTGAATTTAATAATGACAATATCGAAGATTCAAAAACCATTGCAAGGCGTGTTAAAAAGGCTCTTGATATGCAAAAACAAAGGTACAAAGAATTCGGTTTTTCAAAAAATGCTGATATTGATGGGGCAACATTGGAAAAAAATATTGCTCTTGATGATGGTTCGAAAATGGTTATTAATGATTTTGCCAAAAAAGTCGATTTTTCCGCAAGGTCGTATCACAGAGCTTTGAAGGTTGCAAGGACTATTGCTGATTTAGAGCTTTCCGAAACAGTAAAAAGACATCATGTTTTGGAATCTTTTTCATATCGTAAAATAAATTATAAAAGTTTTATTAAGGTGTAAATGTCATGAACGAATTGCTTAAAAAGGCTGATGAATTAAAATCAAGTTTCAAATTAAAAGAAGCGGTTGAGGTTTATCAAGAATATTTTAAAATTGATAAAACCTCTAACAAAGCTTATGCAAATGCTGGTCTTTGTTATTTTCTTTTAAAAGATTATGACATGGCATATGAAATGTTTTCAATTTCTTTGCATTTATCAAAAGACAATGATGATTTGGTTAATGTTTACAAAAATACTCTTGCGATTATTTTGGGCAAAGAATATTCGTTTGAAACTGTAAAAGAAAAAGATATGATAATTGACAATTATTTTGAAATTATGGAAATAATTGTTGAAAAAGGCAATATCGAAGCTGGCTTTAAACTTTTTGATATATTTTTAAATCAAATTAACGAAGCACAATGGTTCATTGACCCAGACAATCAATATCGTGTTATTGTTGTTGTTTGCGGACTTGGCGATATTGAAACCGCGGAAATTATGACAACAAACCTTATGAAAAGGACGCAATATTCATGGCAAGGTTTGGGGGCTTTTGGTGCTGTATTAGAAGCAAAAGGCGACGAAAAACAAGCCAAAGAAGTCCTTGAACGAGCAATGTTCCAAGGAGGTGAGGGAAGCCCTCGTTTCATGACAAATGTTCTTAAAGCAAACGCAAGAATGATATAATATTAAATATCACTAAATAAAGCGGAGCTTAAATATCGCTCCCCACTATCAGGGATTATTACAACGATATTTTTGTCTTTGTTTTCTTCTCGTTTTGAAATTTCAAGAGCAGCAAATAAAGCCGCACCACCAGAAATTCCAATCAAGATGCCTTCTTGTTTTGGCAAAGTACGAGCGGTTTCCAAGGCTTCTTCGTCTTTTACCTTGAAAATTTCATCGATTATGTCTGTGTTTAAAATTGATGGAATAAATCCAGCGCCAATCCCTTGGATTTTATGAGAGCTTGGGTCTTCTCCTGAAAGGACGGCTGAGGAAAAAGGTTCAACAGCAACGATTTCAATATCAGGTTTTCTTTGTTTTAAAACCTCACCAATTCCAGTAATAGTTCCGCCAGTTCCAACTCCTGCAACGATTATATCAACATCACCTTCTGTATCGA
>JAKJEU010000025.1 GCA_022705265.1 Pseudomonadota bacterium
TTGTTTTAACAAGTTCGATATAGTTATCACAAAAACGCCAGAAAGCTTGTTCAATCGCATTTAAAGCGCCTGCATAATCAAAATCATTAAAGCTTTTTGTTGATTGAGCAATAACCGAGCTTAAATAACCAAGGAAAGCCTTATCAACTTCGTTTGTTACCAAACTGTCATCAAGCTTTTTCATGTCGCCTACTTGCATGAAAACGAATTTTGAAGCATTGAAGATTTTCATAGCCAATTTTTTACCAGCTTCCATAATTCTTTCTTCAAAAGCAGTGTCAACCCCAAGTCTTGCACGAGAAGCCCAATATCTTACCCCGTCAGAAGAATATTTTTCAAGCAAGTGCATAGGAGTTACAACATTTCCCTTTGACTTACTCATTTTCTTACGATCTGGATCCAAAATCCAACCGCTTATGCCAACAGATTTCCAAGGTATTTCTTTTTCATGGAAATATGCCTTAACAATGGTATAAAACGCCCAAGTTCTGATAATTTCGTGGGATTGAGGTCTTAAATCGAATGGGAAATTTCTTTCGTGGTTGTCTTGATCTTTAAACCAACCTGTTGCAATTTGTGGAGTTAAAGAAGAAGTCGCCCAAGTATCCATGACATCGCAATCTCCGATAAATCCGTTTGGCTTTCCTCTCATGTTTTCTTCAAATCCAGGAGCAGGAACGCTCATAGGGTCGACTGGCAACATTTCCTTTGTTGCAAAAATTGGATTTTCAAAATCAGGTTCACAATTTTCATCCAATTTATACCATACAGGGAATGGAACACCGAAAAATCTTTGTCTTGAAATACACCAATCGTAATTCAAACCATCCACCCAATGTTCATATCTTAATCTCATATGGTCTGGGTGCCATTTGATTTTACGACCTTGTTCAATAAATGCTTCTTTGTGGTCAAGAATGTTTACATACCATTGTCTTGATGTCACAAATTCAACAGGAAGGTCGCCTTTTTCATAAAATTTAACCGCATGCTTAATTGGTTTTGGTTCGCCGATTAATGCTCCCTCTTCTTTTAACATTTCTACGGCTTCTTTTTTCGCTTGCTTTAAAGTTTTACCCAAAAGTCTTGCGTAATTATTTGTGCCTTTTTCAGTTGGCATAGGAAGTGGAATAACGCGACCATCTCTTCCCACCATCAAACGAATAGGAAGATTTGAAGCTTTCCACCAAGCAAGGTCAGCACTGTCACCAAAAGTACAAACCATCATGATACCTGTACCTTTGTCTTTTTCAGCGTGTTCTGAGGCAACGATTGGAATTTTGATATCATATAATGGAGCAATCGCATGTTTGCCAAACAAATGTTGATATCTTTCGTCATCTGGATGAGCAACAATAGCAATAATCGCAGCCAAAAGTTCAGGACGAGTAGTCGCAAGAACAAATTCACCACCCTCTTCCACCTTAAACTTAATATCATGAAAAGCACCGTCAACTTCGCGGTCTTCTAACTCTGCCTGAGCGATTGCTGATTTAAAAGTAACATCCCAAATTGTTGGAGCTTCTTTTGAATAAACATATCCTTTATCCTTTAAATCAAGGAAAGAATATTGAGAAATCGCAATCGAATTTTTATCAATGGTTTGATAAGAAATATCCCAATCCACAGACAAACCAACTTTTTTCCAAAGCTCTTTAAAAACTTCTTCATCTTCGATTGTCATTTTTGCACAACTTTCGGTGAAGTTTCTTCTTGAAACAGGGACTAAATCCTTAACATTCCTTTCTTTTGCTTCGAAATTAGGGTCATAAGGAAGATTAACATCGCAAGTGATACCATATTTATTTTGCGCTCTTCTTTCGGTTGGCAAGCCGTTATCGTCAAAGCCCATAGGATACATAACATTTTTACCAATTTGTCTTTGAAATCTTGCTTGGACATCGGTTTGAACATAGCTGAACACATGTCCGACATGAAGTGAACCAGAAACAGTAGGAGGAGGTGTATCCACCACAAAGTTTTCCTCTCTTTTTAAACCTTTTTTATAACCATAAGTTTTATTTTCATCCCAATACTTTTGCCATCTTGCTTCAAAAGTCTCAGAATTATATTTTGCTTCTAATTCTCTTTTCATTTTATTCCCATTTAATTTATTATAAAAAATACATACAAACTTTAATATAAAATACTATTTTCTTAAAATAAAGGGTTAAAAATGACGATAGATGTATTTTTTGCTGAAAATGCCATAAAAGATTACTATGAAAAGGTAAAATCGGCTGAAAAAAATGGTAAGAAACCACCTCTTCTTAACGAAGACGAGGCAGAAGCTGTGATATCTTTGCTTACAAAAAGAAGAGAAGAATATTTGGAACTTTTTTTAAATAACTTTGATGAAAAATGTAATCGCTCTATGATGTTGAAAGCTTTGTTTCTTGCCCGAATCTTTATCAAAGACATTACGCTTACGAAATTATCAAGGGAAGAAGCCGTAAAAATGTTAAAATCTATGAAATCACATCATGCCAAAAAAGTTTTAAAAGAGCTTGATAACAAGTTTTAAAATAAACAAAAAAAGAGGGTGGATTTTTATTTTTCCACCCTTTTATTTTATTTAATAAAAGAATAAGGATTTTCCATACTAAAATTAATAATTGAAAAGTCATTGCTCGCTTCGTTAATTTTTTTAAAAGTAAGCTGTCCCCTAGTTTCTATTTTCTCTCTCAACCCATTTTTTGCAGTAAACTCAAAAGTAGTAAAAAAACTGCCATCTTTATTTCTTCCATATACAATTTGACCTAATGATGCGTCCTTAAACTTATTAATTAAAAAATTTAAAGTATAATATTTTAATGGTTCCTTATATTTCTTATTTAAAAGTATATCTTCTGCTTTATTTAATATTTTATTATCTCTAAATAAATACCTATCTTCTGGATATTTAAAACAACCTATAAGAACAAGCTCTCCATTTTCAAAAGACACTCTTATATTTTCATAATATTCACTTTGAATATCATATCTTATTTCGTCATTCTCATTAAAAACTTCTTCAATATTTATAACATTATTAACACCGACTTTTTTAAGGCTATCTTTAATAACTGTATATTTTTCGTTGATTTTACCATCTTTTAACTCTACTTTCTTTTTAGTATCTTCGACATCAGTGTTAACAGCACTTATAAAAAACAATGAAAAAATTAAACAAATACCTATTACGAAATTATTACTTTTTTCACTTGAAAATGGTTTTTTTATTATTACTATAAAAAGAGCAATAAATGGTAAAAAAACCGCTAAAAATAATATAAATATTTTAAATGTAAGTTTTTCATCTTTATCTTTTTCCATAATTATATCCCCTATTATTTATTAATACATAATATCAAAATTATATGTTCTTAATTTTTTTTGTAAATAAAATAAGCTTTTAAAATTAAGATTCATTAAAAAAAGGGTGGATTTTTATTTTTCCACCCTTTTGTTTTATATAAGATTTAAGCCTTATTTTTGGCCGTTAACCAAGATACTTTTCCAAGAAATCCAATCTTCGGTTACAACCTTGAAACTTCCAGCTTCAAGAGGCATAATATTAGGTCTTCTTCTTACCACATAACCAGCAGAAATGCTTTCAGGGATTAAAGTAGTTTCATCAATTACAACCAATCTGATGCTATCCCATCTTGTTAAACCTTTTGCATTTTTAAGGTTAGTAGTAGCAAGGTTTGAAAAAGATAAATCAACATTTTTCAAATTAGCTTGTGATAAATCAGCGCCTCTTAAATCGACAGCAGTCAAATCAATCACAGAACCAATATTATCGCTTCTTTCTTTTCCAGCAATAGCAACCAAAGCAGCTTGAACATCAGGACGAACTGATTTAGTTTCGATTTCAGGTTCAGGGTTAGGAGTTAAAATCCATGGCACTCTTCTTCTTACATATTTTGCCAAAGAAGTTATTGCTTTTTCTTCCAATTTTCTTTCATTAACGCTTACACATTTAGCAGTACAAATAGCATTAAGTCTTGAAGCAATATCAGCCTTTTTATTTTCCAAAGTCTTAATCGCACCATCAAGCAATTCTTCAAAAGATTGTTTTGTATCCAAAGAAGTCTTGCAAGCAGAAGGATTACATACGAGTGAAGCAATTTGTTCTTTTGTTAAATATTTATCAGAATTAATTTCTTCGTCAATAAGGTCATCTTCAACACCTTTATCAGCTCTTAGTTTTTTGTTTTCTTCAAGCAAATCTTGGTATCTTGGATCCTTCATCATTTCATTAGCTTTTGCATTCAAAGCAGCTTGTTTCGCAAGTTCAGGATCAACCGCACCTTCTGGTCCAACCGGAGCACCATCTTGACCGATTACAGCTCTTCCATCTGGTCCAACATATTTACCTTCTTCATCAACTCTGTAAACTTTACCATCTGGTCCGACGACTTCTTTACCATCTTCGCTTAATTTATAATCGCTTGTATCAGTCAAAGGTTTTCCGTCTGGTCCAAGTAATTCTTTACCATCTTTATTCACAAGTTTACCATCTTTGGTTAATTTATAATCTTTGCCATCTGGTCCTTTTACATTGTAATCGCCATCGTTTACAGAAACATTATCAGGAGTTGCATTTTTTTCATCTTCCATCAAACCATCTTGATAAGAACCATCATTTTCACTGATTTGTTCTTCGCCAGTTTTTTTGGTTTTTGATTTGCAAGCCACACTGCTTCTTGAATCTAAATATTCTTTTACTTTGCTCATATTTGGTTCAGAAAAATCAAAACAACCGTCTCTGTCTAAACGATGATTTCTTGCCAAAATTTCAGTACCCATATTCAAATCAGGTCTGTCAATCAAGCCATTAGCAGGAACATTAGCCTTTAAAAAACCAACCAAAGTTTGAACTAATTCTCTGTGCTTGTTTGTAAAAGCAGGGTCATTCAAAGCTCTGTCAAAAGCGTCTAAGCATTCAATTCTTTTGTTATGGTCTTTGCTGTTAATATCTTTTTTAATGCATCTGTCTAAAACTTCACCAAGGTTATAATCTTCCTTAGGAGCAAAGCCACCATATCTTCCATCAGGATAAGCACCAGTTGAACGAGGAGCATAAGAAGGAGATGTTGGTAATCCTCTTTGCATATATTGCTCTCTCATATTTTCGGTTAAAGGGTAAACCTTAACACTTGCTCCACAATCGGCGTTATAAGCCTTTCTTTTATGAGGAGCCCCTTTAAGCATTTGTGTTTTATCGTAATTTACACAAGGACGAGCAGGATAATATCTTGTATCTCCTAAACTTCCTCTTAAATTACAATTAGTAGCACCAGGAGGGCACTCGGCCATCGCAGTGGACACTGTGAGTAATAAAAAAGTTGCTAAATAACTTATAAATTTATTCATGTGATGCATCCTTTGTAACATAAAAACCTTCTCTTATCCATGCTGATAAGCCGTTGTCTAATAAATATACTTGCTTGAAGCCATATTTCAAGAAAATTATATAACTTAAATAACCATATTCATCATCGAAATCTATTGTAACAACAATTGGAGTATCTTTCAATCCTTGAAATTTATCCATTTTGTTTAAAATTGTTTCTTCCAATTCTTTATAAGGAATATTAATCGCGCCCTCAATATGGCCAATCATTCCCTTAAAATCTGATGATTTCCTTGTATCAACAATCAACATATCCTCGCCATTATCGATTCTTTTTTTCAAATCGTGTGGCTTAATATAGTTTACAGGTCCTCTTCTTTTCCTTTTGATAAAGCGAACAACCTTATAAAAGGCATAAAGAAAAAGTATCGGTATAAAAATATAATTAAAAACAATATAAAAGTACTTCATAATATAAACTTTATCTGATAAAACTTAATAAAATATAAACTAGGATTAAAAATTATGCAAAGATATATTACAATTATTGGTGGCGGTCTTGCCGGAGTTGAAGTGGCAAATATGCTCCTTAAAGCCAATATTCCCGTGAAATTAAAGGATATGAAGCCTTATAAAAAATCACCTGCTCATAAAAATGATAATTTTGCTGAGCTTGTTTGTTCCAATTCATTAAGGTCAAAGGATACTTTAACTTCTGGGGTCGGTATTTTACAATCAGAACTTAATCAACTTGGTTCTATTGTAATGAAAAGTGCGATAAAAAACGAAGTCCCAGCAGGGGGAGCTTTGGCGGTTAATCGCGATGACTTTGCAAACGATATAACAAATGAATTGAAACAAAATCCTTTATTTTCTTTCGAGTCTGAAGAAATAATGGATCTTCCAAAGGATGAAGGGATAAATGTTATTGCGACGGGGCCTTTGACTTCTGAAACCTTGACTTTAAAAATAAAGGAATTTACAGGAAATAATAATTTACATTTCTTTGACGCTCTTGCTCCGATAATTTACGGGGATAGCATTGATTATAACGAAGCATGGTTTCAATCACGATATGACAAGGGCGAGGCAACCGATTATCTTAATTGCGCTTTGACAAAGGAAGAATATTACAACTTTATCGACGATTTGTTAAAAGCCGAAAAAGTCGAATTCAAAGATTTCGAAAAAAACACTCCATATTTCGAGGGTTGCTTACCAGTCGAAGTCATGGCGGAAAGAGGGGTGGAAACTCTTGCATATGGCCCTTTGAAGCCTGTGGGTTTATCTAATCCTAAAACTCCTGACACAAGACCTTATGCCGTTATTCAGTTAAGAAAAGAAAACAAAGAAGGCACTTTGTTCAACATGGTTGGTTTTCAAACCAAAATGAAACACAAAGCTCAAATGGAAGTGTTCAGAAAAATTCCAGCCCTTAAAAACGCAGTCTTTGCAAGGCTTGGAGGAATTCATCGTAATACTTTTATAAATTCCCCAGAAGTTTTAAATGACGATTTTTCCTTAAAGGGCAGGGAGAATATCCACTTTGCTGGTCAAATCATGGGTTGTGAAGGATATATCGAAAGTGCAAGCATGGGGTTGTTACTTGGACTTATCTTGGTTGCAAAAATTAAGGGAATTGATTTTAAAATGCCACCTCAAACCACTGCTATTGGTGCAATGTATCACCATGTAAGAGGGGTAAGCAAGACTGGTCGTTTTGAACCTATGAACATTAATTTTGGATTATTTCCTGAAATTGAAAACCATAAAATTAAAGGAAAAAACCGCAAAGCTTTTTACAGCGAACGCGCAAAAAAGGATTTTGAAGAATGGGTAAATCAAGAAGTAGCGAAGATTTTTTAGTCGGTTCTCTCCTTATCCGTAAAGATTTAAGAGCAAAGGTTAAAGAATTTTATGACTTTGCAAGATTGGCTGATGATATTGCGGACAATCCATCTTTACCAACTGAAGAAAAGCTTAAAATATTAAACGATATGGAACAAGACGCTCCAACTTCGCACGCACGAACTTTGCTTGAAGCTTTCAAAATTGATGCGGTTGGCAAGGAATATAATACTTGGAGCGATTTGGTGGATTATTGCGAACTTTCTGCGGTTCCTGTGGGTGATTTTATGCTTGATTTGCATGACGAGCCATATTTGCTTAAACACCCATCTCGGGCTATGTGCGTTATTTTGCAAGTTTTAAATCATATCCAAGATAGGGAAAAAGACCTTAAAAACCTTAACCGTGTTTATATAAAAGACGAAAATTTAAAAGATTTTATGGAAAAAACCGAAGCCTTATTTAGCGAAGCAATTCATGTAAGAAAAATATATAATTTCAGGTTAAGACTTGAAATATCAATTATATACGAAGTTGCTTTACTTCATTTAAAACGCTTGAAAAATAATCAAAAATTAAATAAAAATGATTGGGTGATTGGTGTAATAAAAGGAATTTTTAAAGGGTTAATAAAAAAATGATGGAAGAAATCAAAAAAATCGTAAAAAAGTCGGGAACTTCCTTTTACTATGCGATGAGCTTTTTACCAAAAATTAAAAGAGAAGCCATGTACACCATATATGCTTTTTGCCGTATCGTTGATGACATTGCCGATGAGCCTAATTCCGACGATGTTAAAAACGAACTTTTAAATAATTGGCGAAAACATATCATCGATATTTATAACGGGGTAATTGAAACCGATTTTAACCATGAACTTCATAAGGTCATTAAAAAATTTGACCTTCCAAAAGAAGAATTTATGGCAATAATTGATGGCATGAACATGGATATCAACCAAGGAATGAAAGCTCCTCAACTTGATGACTTATTAATATATGCCAGAAGAGTTGCAGGGGCGGTTAAAATTTTTGGCGATGCTTCTATAAAAGCAAAAGAATTTGCCATAAACCTTGGTAATGCTCTTCAACTTACCAACATTTTAAGAGACATGGGCGAAGATCTTGACATGGGACGGCTTTATTTTCCAAAGGAAATCATTGGTGAAAACATATCCGATTTAAAACAAATTTTGGAAGATAAAAATATCGGAGAGAAAAGAGAAAAGTTGGCCGCTCTTACTTATCTTTATTTCAAAGAGGCTGAAAATTTCTTAAAAACTGCTGATACTAATATATTAAAACCTGCCATCGTTATGATGCAAGTTTATTACAATATATTCAAAGAAATGGAAAAAAGAGGGTGGGATAAAATCAACCCTCGGGTAAAATTATCAAAATTTAAAATGTTAAGAATTGCATTATGGCCAAAATCAACATTATAGGCGCTGGGTTATCTGGGCTTTCTTGTGCAGTTAACCTTATAAACAAAGGTTATGATGATATTCATGTTTTTGAAAGCTCTAAAAACGCTGGGGGAAGGCTTAAACCTTTTTTTATAAAAGAGTTTGATAAAGAAATATATAATCCTCATCTTATTTCTGGTTGCAATCATAATGCTTTTAAATTTTTGGAAATTATAAAGGCTGATAAGCTTAAAAAGGTTAAATTCAAAACTTCAAGTTATAATTTATATTCTTTATATAAACTTTTTATGGAATCTGTTTTAAATGAGCCTTATGAAATTGCCGACCTTAAAATGGGTAATAAAGTGTTATTTAAAACTTTGTTAAGTGGGTTTGATTTTTACCTTGCTAACCCTTATGAATTCATTGATAAATCGGTAAATTATATCAAAAATAATGGCGGTAAATTTAATTATAACCATACCATAAAATCGATTAATGAATTTGATAAAAAAGACATAAATATAATTGCAACAGACGCTTTTAACCTTAGAAAACTTTTGAACCTTGATTTTGAAATTAAGGAGAGCCCAATAATTAATGTCCATTTCAAATATGATTTAGGGTCAGATTTTATCATGCTTTGTCCTGATTTTGCCTTTCCTTGTGTAATATTTTATGAAAATGGAGTTATTTCCATTACCATAAGTGCTTGTTTAAAATTGATTAAATACGATGATAAAAATATAATAAATATTATGTGGAAATTAATCCAAAAATTATTTAATATAAAAACAAGCTCGCCTTTGGCTCGGATAATAAAAACAAAAAGGGCAACGATGAAAACCAATAAAAAGGAAATAGAAATAATCAAAAATCAAAATATATTTATATGTTCTGATTTTCTTGACATGGATTTACCGTCTACGATTGAAAATTCTATTTCTTCGGGATTTAATATTAAACTTTAAAAACTTTTAAGAGGTTAAAATGAAATTTGAATTACCAAAGCTTCCATACGAATACGATGACTTAGCACCTTATATTTCAAGACAAACACTTGAATTCCACCATGATAAGCATCATGCGGCTTATGTTAACAATCTTAACAATCTTATTGCTGGAACTGAATATGAAAAATGTCTCTTGAAGATATTATCATAAACTCAAAAGAAAAGGCTAATATGCCTATTTTCAACAATGCTGCACAAGTTTTTAACCACACTTTTTTCTTTGAATGTATGAAGAAAAACGGTGGTGGCGAAGTTCCAGAAGAAATTTCAAAGCATTTTGGTGGCAAAGAAAACTTTATCAAAACTTTCAAAGAAGCAGGAATGACCCAATTTGGAAGCGGTTGGGCTTGGCTTTTACAAGACAAATTTGGAAATTTAAAAATCGTGAAAATGCCTAATGCTGAGACTCCTGTGATGTATGGCGAAAAACCATTGCTTACAGTTGATGTTTGGGAACATGCTTATTATCTTGATTACCAAAATAAAAGAGCTGATTTTATCGATACGTTTTTAAATAACCTTGTAAATTGGGAATTTGTTTTGAAAAATTTAAAATAGTATTGGTATTTACACAATTTACTGTGATATGCTTACGATTAACGAATTAACTTTATTTTATAAGACTGTTATTGATGAAAAAAGAAACTTTTAACTTACCAAATATCCTCACACTTTTAAGAATAGTTGTCATACCTTTGATTGTTGCTACTTTCTTTTTTAAAGGTGGCTTTTCAGCATGGTTAGGCGGACTTATGTTCGTTGCTGCTGCTATTACCGATTATTTTGATGGATATTTTGCAAGAAAACTTCAATTAGTTTCAAAATTCGGAAGATTTTTGGATCCAATTGCTGATAAAGTTTTGGTTTCGTCGGTACTTTTAATGCTTGCTTATAAAGGTGGACTTGCTTATTTTGGAATTATTCCTGCTTTAATTATTCTTTGCCGTGAAATTTTGGTTTCCGGGTTAAGAGAATTCTTGGCTGAATCCAATGTAAGTATGCCTGTGTCAAGGCTTGCAAAATGGAAAACTGCTTTCCAACTTATATCTCTTCCTTTGTTAATCGTAGGCGATCATGGTTTTTATTTCAACGAACTTGGAAGCGGATTACTTTGGTTTTCTGCGGTTTTGACTATGATAACTGGATATGATTATTTAAAATCTGGGTTCAAATACATAAATAATTAAAAAAAAACTTGGCATTATAAAAAAAAATGTTATTCTTACCATGTTTTGAAAAAAGATATTTTTTATATCTTTTATTTATATAATTAAAATATAACAAAAAAATCGGAAAAATATATGAAACAAGGAAACAACAAAAACCGTAATCGCGGCCATAACCGCAATAATAATAACAATCGTAATCGCATTAATAATGTTCCTTCTAAAAACCAAGTACTTGAAAGTACTGGTCCATCTGGAAAGATAAGAGGAAACCTTATGCAATTGATTGAAAAGTATTTAGGTGCTGGCAAAGATGCGGTTTCTCAAGATGATTTAGTCTTAGCCGAATGTTGTTATCAATATGCTGACCATTATACAAGACTTTTAAATGTCGCAAATGCATATGATAATTCAAAAAGAGAAGAACAACAAAAACAACAAAAACAATATTATGAAACCAGAAACTCTGAAAGCTCATCAGAAGAAATAAGCGACACAAACGAAGAAGTTATCAAAGAAGAAATTGAAAATAACGAACAGAAAACTGATAACAAAGAAAAAAAAGAGCAAGAAAATCAAATACAAAATATCGCTTTTTTAAATACAGAAATTGAAACTCCTGTGGAAGATAAAAATCCAATAAAGAAAAA
>JAKJEU010000212.1 GCA_022705265.1 Pseudomonadota bacterium
AACCTCGTCAAAATCATCAAAGCCCGCAACCCCGCCTTTTTTAACGACCACGGGTTCGGCTTCGATTTTTATGGTTTTTTCGGAATAAGTGCTTTTTGAAGTAATATTTTCGTCCAAAGCATCGAAACCTGCGACCCCTGTTTTTGTTGGTTTTTCGTTGTTATCGTTGTTGTTTTCCACCATTTATTTTGCCTTTATTTTTTAATTCAAACCTCGCCCAAAGCTTGCTTAATTTTGATGATTTCTTGCCTTGCTAATTCGTCCACTCGTTCGTTTTCGGCGTGTCCGTTATGCCCTTTTACCCACACCCATTCGATTTTATGAGTCTTTGATATTTTAACATATTCTTGCCACAAATCCGAATTTAATACAGGCTTTTTATCAGATTTTCGCCACGAATTTTTAATCCAGCCAGCAAGCCATTTGGTAACCCCGTCCATGACATATTTGCTGTCTGTGGTGATGATAAGATGAGCAGGCTCGGTTATGGCTTTTACCGCCTCGATAACCGCCCTTAATTCCATGCGATTGTTGGTGGTAAGCTCTTCGCCACCTGAGATTTCTTTTTCATGCCCTTTGTAACGAAGCAACGCCCCAAATCCCCCAATTCCAGGGTTTTTTGAACAAGCTCCATCAGTATAAATATTAATCGTTTTCATTCCTTTACTTTGATAAATAACTGTCATAAAATCAAGTCAAAAAAAATAATTCAAGGAAAACACATGGAATCAGGTTTTTTAGTAATAAACAAAGACAAAGGCATCGGTTCAACCAAGGCGGTAAGTATCGCAAAAAGGATATTAAAGCCAAAGAAAATCGGACACGCAGGGACGCTCGACCCGTTAGCAGAAGGCGTTTTAATCTTAGCAATAAACGAAGCCACAAAAGTCATAAGATTTGTCGAAGGTGCAAAAAAACAATACGAATTTGATGTGTTTTTTGGTGCGGAAACCACCACTTGCGATGCGGAAGGCGAAATCATAAACCAAAGCGAAAAAATCCCAACGATGGAGGAAATTACCGCCATAATCCCTGAATTTACTGGGGCAATTACACAAATTCCACCTAAATATTCGGCAATAAAAATCGACGGCAAACGGGCGTATGATTTGGCAAGAGAGGGCAAAGAATTCGAAATAAAAGAGCGAGAAATCGTAATCGAGTCTTTGAAATTAATCTCGTTAAGTGGCAATGTCGCAAGGTTTTTGGTCGATTGTTCAAAAGGAACTTATGTCCGCTCGCTGGCTCGTGATATTGCTTTAAAACTTGGGACATATGGCTATGTAACCTATCTTAAACGCACGAGGATAGGCAAATTTTCAATCGAAAATGCGATTTTGCTTTCAAAATTGGAAAGTATAGGTTACGATGCAAAGGATTCTTTATTACCTGTTGAAACCTTGCTGGACGACATCTTGGCAATCGCTTTACAGAATGATAAGGAATTTTGCGACCTTGTCCAAGGTAAGCAAGTAAAAACAAACTTACCTAACCAATATGATGTTTTGACTTGTTATCAGGGAAAAATCGTCGCAATTTCAGATATAAACAACGGTGTTATTGCACCAAAACGAATTATTAAAGGAGAATATTAACGATGTCGATTACAAGCGAAAAAAAAGCTGAAATCATAAGCAAATTCAAAACAAGCGAAAAAGATACAGGATCTGCCGAAGTGCAAATCGCTGTATTAAGCGAAAGAATCAAAAACTTAACCGAACACATGAAAGTTCACCCAAAGGATTTCCATTCAAGAAGAGGACTTTTGTTGTTGGTTGGTAAAAGAAGAAAATTGCTTGATTACACTAAAAAGCAAAGTCAAGAAAGATACGAAGGTATCGTTAAAGAATTAGGATTAAGATACTAATTTTTAAAAGTTTAAGGTTGCCCGAGATAATCAAAAGGTTTCGGGCAATCAAATTTATGTAGGTAGGCTGGAAATAATTACAAATTTTATTAAAAAAAAGGAAAATATATATGTTTAAAGTATTTCGTAAAGAAATAAATTGGGGTGGAAAAGTTTTAAGTTTTGAAACCGGAAAAATCGGAAGACAAGCTGATGCATCGGTTATCGTAACTTATGGCGAAACTGTGGTTCATTGCGCCGTTTGTGCCGCAAGAGAAGCAGTAGAAGGTCAAGATTTTTTTCCATTGACTGTGAATTACACTGAAAAAGCTTATGCAGCGGGCAAAATCCCTGGTGGCTTTTTCAAAAGAGAAGGAAAACCAAGCGAAGCTGAAATTTTAATTTCAAGATTAATTGACCGTCCAATTCGTCCGTTATTTGCGGAAAACTTTAAAAACGAAGTTCAAGTTACTGTAACTTTGCTTGCATATGACGAAGAAACTCCTGCTGAAATTGTTGCGATGCTTTGTGCTTCTGCTGCTTTGACAATTTCTGGGGTTCCTTTCATGGGTCCTATTG
>JAKJEU010000026.1 GCA_022705265.1 Pseudomonadota bacterium
CTTATAAACCTTTTTCCAAGAAGTAAACAAACACATCTCACCCACCGTGTCAAAGAACTCTATTCCTTTGTCTAACTGTTGGCTTACCTTCATTTTGTTAAAACTGTCGACCAACATTGCCTTTTGATACTTGGCATTTTGTTCTGAAATTTCATTCTTGCCTTCAACATCAAACATTTTTTCAATATTGGCATATATATTTTCCCATAAAAAAGCTTGTCTGGTTTGAAACAAGGAATAAATCTTGTTCATCTTTTTATCAGACTTCCAATCAGACTTTTTATTGTTCCTATCACTTAAATAAACCTCTGCTTTTAAGGTTTTATATATCTCAATTTGCCTTGACCTTAGGTTATCCCAACTTTGAAACTTGGTTGAAATATCGCTTACCACAAGCTCTTCTTCGTCTTGTTTTAATTTCAAGGGCTTATCATCTTTATTTAATACATATTCAAAACTCATCTTTATTCCTTTAAAACTGGAAAATAATATTCCACTTGATAACTTGCTGCATCGAAAATATGGCCCAAAAATTTTAAGCTCTCATCTTTTCCAATTTGGCTAAAACTTGGCAAATCAAAATCACTTGTCCCCACCTTGTATTTAAGGTTTTTCATATTGTAAACAAGCCACTTACAACGGCTGTGACAAAACCATCTCCTGACCCCGTCATTGCCATAAACCATTTGGTTAAAGGCATTAACCCTGGATTTAATGGGTGGGTTAAATCCTCGAATATCAAAATCGACTTCAAGCCCAACTTTCACCAAAGCATTACGAATAATCGCATAATCTGAAAATTTGCTTTGGGTTTTACGATAATTTCCCGAAGCATCTCCGTTTATGATTATTTTTGCTTTATGTCCTTTATACCTTTCAACAAACTCGTTTATGGCGTCTTGGGTGGTGACATTTTCCATTACTATTTCATCAAAAACGAAAATCTTGTCCTTTGTCTTATGAGATAAAATCCACATCATCGGATCGACATTGAAATCCATGGATAAATAAATCGGTAAATCCTTGCAATAAGCTATATTATCGTTGATGTTATCCTTGTTAAAATACTTCACCACCGCCGTTTTTGAGCTGTCCTTTATCTCGCCCAGCCAAATGTTTTTATATTCGTCTGGTTTATGAATTTTAAGATGTTCAGCCTCTTCCCTCAGCACTTTTGGGCAATAGGGATTATCAAGATAATTAATATGGTGGATATATGTTCTTGGCTTTGGTGTTTCGATAAATTCCTTATGAACCGGAGTATTTTCAGTATCCGGATTATATGAAATAATAATTTTCGAATTTTCACCACCACGAATAGAAGGTGTTAAAATTTTCCAAGATTTGCTCGAAACGCTCTGAGCCTCTTCCACCCAACAAATATTAATACCTTCAATGGATTTAACACCCTCATCAGTTCCATGAGTATCACTCATTCCTTTGAAAATAAAGCTTGAACCCGTGATTTTATTCGTAATTTCGGTTTTTGTAATATTAAAATCATTAAAACCAAAGTGGCGAATTCTATCCACCAATAATTGATAAGAAGATTCCTTTATCGAGCCTTGGATTTCACGAGTACAAAGTATCCGAAGCCTTTTCATTCTTGAAAGAATAACCAAACAATCAGCAATCCCCCAAGACTTTCCCGAACCTCGGCCACCTTTGAAAATCAAGTATCGATAATCACCGTTAAAAATCGGTTCAAAACATTTTTTAATTTCAACTTTAACATCCATAACATCTTACTTAAACTCCACCACAGCGACCTTTGTCTCTGTCATTTCTAATTCGCTCTTTTCAACATAAAGCCCCATAAGCTTGCCTTTAAGCTCCTCTGCCCTTATGGCTGAGGGCATTTGACCATTTTTGATTGCTTCATCTTGCATTTCACAAAGCTTCTTAAAACTTGCAGCTCTGTCATATCCGACTTCTTTAATAACTTCCTCGGCCACCTTACCCCTTAAATCCTCAATCCTTTTAACGACCTTTGGATGTTTTCTTTGCTTTGAAGCTTGCTTTCTTACTGTTCCAATTGTCCAAGCCTTTGAACCTGGATAAGCTTCCATATAAGCATCTTGCAAAGTCGCTCCTTTAAACACCATTTGGCAAAATTTCTCTTGTTTTTCGGTTAAGTGGTTCATATCGTTAAGCCCTAAGAAAAAATAACATGCACAAAAAAAGTGCTTTTCGTGTGCATATCAAAACAATGTGCACAAGAAAACGCCATTTCGTGTGCACATGAATAAAAAAAAGCCCTAAGAACTATAAATTCAAAGGACTTTTTTAAACCAAACTAATCAAATAAGGAATTAAAAGAAATTTTATTTAAACTTCTCTAACCTTATACAAAATCATGCCATATTTTATGAAAAATAGGAACAACAAAAAAGGGATTCCCATTTTTTATTTTTATTCCCAATAATCAATAATTTAGTTAGAGTAAAAAACATTAAATCTTTTACTTTGATTTTTTTGTTATAAGTTTTTCTTCTTTTTTTACTCTTCTTTCTACTTTTTTAATATCTTCCTCAGCCGGTAAATTTTCTGGGTAAATATTACTGTCTGTCAAAGCCTTTCTAACATTCGTATTATTTTTGACATGTTCATAAGATATGTCCGTATGTCCATGAATGTTCGTTGTTTTTAAAGTGTGATTTGTCATAGAATTAGCCAAGTCCTTTGCTTTTATAGTAACATCAGGCAAATAATCTGCTAATGGTTTATTATCAGGAATATTTAAACGGTTTTTCATATCCTTTGTCGTAATACCAAACAAAGCCTGATCACCCCTACTTCTTATTATTCCAAAACCTTTGTCATCAACTCCTCGTTCATATGCCAAAGCACTTAATAACTTTTCACTTTCTGTAAGTTTTTCTCTTGATTTAAGCCTTTCATACTCTGCCATTCTCTGTTCAATTATTTCCATTTTTCTTGTTTGAACAGCAAAATATGTTTGAGCAAAAGCAATAGCCTCTTTCCTTGGGTCGCCATTTTGAGCTATTAAATAACAAGCATATCGAGTTAATTTTATGTCATCAATGCTTCTCTTTGACCCTGAACCTAAATCAACCATTTTCCCGATGTCAGGAAAATGGTCTAGCACAGAATTTCCGCTACTTTCACAAGCTATTTTAGCCTTTTTAATAACTTCTTTAAAATTATCCCATTTATCATAACCTAAAAGTTTTTGTAAATCTCTTGCATACCAATATTCAACACCACTGTCTTCATTCAAACATGTATCAAATGTATTTTTTAAAACTTCTATTGCTTGATTTGACATTTAAACACCTTAAAATTTTTTATAAAAGAATCTATTACAAAAAATACTACCATAATACTCCCAAAACATAAATTCGATTTTTCCGAATTTCCTTAAAAACCAGTTATTAGGAAATACCGAACAACTCAAACCTTTGCAATATGGCAAATAATCTTGGTTATCGCTTTGTCGTGTTTAAGCTTTATCCATTTGGTTGAATACCCCAAAGAATTCGCAATCTCTTTTCTTCTCATGCCCACCGCATAACCCCAAACGATTTTAAGCTCTCTTTCATCCAACACCTTTAACCAATCGAACAAAACCTTATCCATAAAATCGATTTCTTTTGGGCTTGGAGTTATCCTTAACGGTTCAAAGCCATCACCCTTAACAAGCTTTCCCCATTTAATGTAAATCGGCGTTATATTACGATATTTCGACGGTTTATCATAATCAGGCAACCTTTTCAAAGTAATCGCAGCCCGTTTAATGCTTACCTTGACCATTTCCACCACTTGGTAAAATTGGTTTTCCGTACCTTTAAGCAACATTTTTAAACCCTCCTTTAAGCCTGTCAACATAATCGCTTGCCTTTTTCCCAGCAACCATAAAATGATCGCCTTGATTTATGAATTCGGACATTTTCTCGCTGAAAATCTCATCAAAACGAGTAAAGGCCTTCTCGCCCTTTTTATCTTCTAAAAGCTTTAAATTCTGATGCTTTGCTTTAATCAAACAATCCTCAAAACTCTGCCTTAAAGTCAACTTATCCTCAATCAAAGCAATCAAAGTTGCAACATCAGGAAACCAACCCACCTCAGAAAAATTTGATTTTCTAAGCTTATGAGCAATAATTTTCGGATAATTTGTTAAAACCTCTCTTACCAAATCGCCTGGATAACTTTTCAAAAAATCAGAATAAGCAGCAATTAAACCTGCCTCTGAACTGCTGGAATTTTCTTTCTTTTTCAAAGTAACTCTTAACTTTGCAAGCAACATTTCAATTTCTTTTACCGGCAAAGACATTTTGGTATCGTTTAAAAATTTCAAAGCATTTTCAATCAAACCATTGTCTATTTCACCTTTTTTAAGCTCACAAACCTCGCATCCATCTTCGTCAAACTTAATTGAAATAACCTCGCTAAACTTTTCAATCCCTTTTCTGATAACCTCATCAGGGCAATTAAAGCGATATGTCTGTAATTCCTTCATTTCGTTTTCTCCTGTTTTGTAAAATTGCTAAACCACCAAGAACACCATCAAAACCTCCATCATCATCAACATCGTTTGTTAAGGGTTGGCCTCTGGGATATTGTTTTTGGGTTTTAAGTTCGAATAAACCTTGATAACCATTGGCAATGGATTGGTTAACCACAAGACTTGCTATCTCTCCATCAAAGCTTGAAAGAGTACATAATTGCTCGTAACAAGCCTTTAACGAAGCCGATTTAATTGGTTTTTTAATTTTCTTTCGATAATCAATCCATCTTTCAAAAGACGGTTTAAGATTTTCATTAATCTCAAAATCGTTTTCCAAAACTTCTGATTTCGTTTTTTCTTTTGGAATATTATTTATAATATTCTTTTCTTTTACATTTACATTAACATTTACATTATTATTAGCTTCGGCTTTGCTTATCGTTTGCTTATTGTTTGCTTCTGTTTTGCTTTTTTCTTGCTTATTATTTGTTTCATTAATGCTTTCTTTTTGCTTGTCTTTTGGTTGTTTTCCGTTAAAAAATCGCTTTTGATTTGCTTCAATTTGTGGAGATATCAAAGTAAACAAAGCCTTTCTTATACCGGTTAAATCTGTATCCTCAAAATCCAAAGATTTCTTTGCAATTGCATCGTAAAGAGCAAGCCTGTCATCATCTGGCAACTCTTTTAATGCTTCGTAAAAACTTCTGTAAAATATAAAACTATCTCTTTGTTCACTCATCTTGATAAATTCCTTTTTTTGCACTTAAAATAAAAAATCAAAGCCCCAAACAAGAACCAACTTCTTTTAAATGCTTATCAAGGTAAACTGACATATCGTTATTTGACCTTGCATAAACTCCTTTGATTAACATTAATTCTTGCTTAAAATCCTTTATGGACAAGCCTTCTTTAAGCTCGATACCTATGAACTTTTTCTTATCCAAAGTTATTTCTGTAATGACTGGTAATCCCATTTCTAACTACTCCCTTTCTTCTTTTAAAAATTCTTGATAACATTCTTCACAACAAAAATTGAACCATTCACCGTCATGCTTGCGATTAATCCAACCGTCTTGCTTTTTCATTTCCATGCTTTCATTAAAATCAAACATTCCTCCGCCAATATTTTCCTCGCAAAAATCACAAGAAAACCCAAATTCTTTATCAAATCCACTCATCTTTGAATATCGCCATAAAACTTTTGAGCCATGATTTTAACCACCAAAGCATCGTCCTTGTAAGCCACCCCGTTAAGTCCGTCCATAATCGCTTTCACAATGTTATCGATATCCGGCTTCTTTGACGGCCTAAGCTTACCTGCCCTTATTAACTCTGGAATAATTTCTCTTTGTTTTTTGGTGCTAAACATTGATTTTGTTGTTTCAAAATATGCAATAATGGAAACTTCGACTTGTGTTTCAAAACGGTTAAGGTTTTGCTTTTTCATAGCCTCATAAGCCTCGTGTTTAACCAAGTTTTCAAACATCGCAGTATTTTTAGGAGTAAAACAAAACCCCTTTTTGCTAAATCTTGGTCTTTCTTTTGGCTTTGGTTTGCCTATGATTTCAAAGGTCAAAGTTTCCATTGGTTCACATTCCTACTGTTTTTTAATTAAGCTACATCGTTATAAAAATCGTCATCAAAGTCGTCTTTGTCCTCATCGTCTTTTGATGTTTCATTATCTTCGTTTACTTCTTCAAACTCGGCTTCAACTGTTTCTTTGTTTTCGTCATTACTTGGAGCAGGAAGAGCAGCAACCTGAGAAATCACAACTTTGCTTTCGTCATTTTCTTCTTCAACAATTTCATCAACCAAACCACCCTCTTCTTTGTCTTGATATTCTTGGTTAAATAATTCTGGTTGGTCTGGGTCTGCTTTACATGGTTTGCTTTCGCCCACGAATTCATTAACCGAATTTGTAACAATTAAAATTTCTTGGCCAACTACTTCACCGATTGATTGTAAATATTTAATCCCTGTTGATGCTTCAACCTTAATCCCGTCTTTAATCGTCAATTTATCCAAAGTCGCCACCACAACATCACGACCATTTGAAGATATAATTCTTAAAGCTTCGGTGATTAAATTTTCCGCCGCCTTACTTGCACTTTCAATTTCTCTTTCTTGCTCGGCTTCTGTCATTTTTTGCCAAGGCTTTGGAAATTGTCTTAACCTATCAACTAAAAAGTCTCTAATATCCCCACTTAATGTCTTTTTTGCTAAATTTATAACTTGTTCATTTGTTTTCATTTTCTTTTTTCCTTATTTTGTTTTTTGTTAATTTGACTCTAATTTTTATATGATGTAAAATTGTCTTATTTATAATAAAATTATAGGATTTAATATGATCGAAAGCTTTTCCAGTCCTCAAAGTTCTAACATTGCAGATGCTGAATATATTTTTGAAAGTTGCTTACTAACCGTCACTTTCGTTAAACATTCAAGGTATGAATATTTTAATGTCCCAGAAAGTATTTGGCATGGCTTTAAATCTGCATCATCTAAGGGTAAATATTTTGCTTTACACATAAGAAACAACTTTCGATACTCAAAAGTCTTTTAATCGATTACGGTTATAATAATTGCTGGACCAGATATTTTCGTTTCCAAACAATCATATGGAGCGATTTCTGTACAAGAAACACCTTCTCGAGATTTAAGCTCATCAACTAAAATTCTCGTCCATATTTTTTTAACAATAACATTTTGATCTTGAACATCTATTTTGCTCATACTTTGTTTTCCTTTCCTTATTTTGTTTGTTCTAAATCATAAAAATCGTTTGGTGTTACTTCACCTCCCGTTGCCTTGCACAGCTTTGGCATGGTCATATCATCAGGACGACAACCATAACTTGCCTTTTTCCATTTTCTGTACTTAACAATTCTTGATGGAGGAAGACCTATCCTCCTCCCAAATTCTTCGTTTGTTATTTCTTCTTTATTCATCCAATCATCAAAATTCATTTAACTTTCTCCAAACTTGTTAACTGTTTATAAATTAATAATGTTCTAATATGGAACATAAGTCAATATAAAAATGTTCGTTATTAGAAAATGACTTTTGTTCTTTTTTAGAATATATTAAAAGGAGTTAGAAAAAATGATGTGGAACGATATGAACAAAATCAAAGACGCCATAAAAAAATCAGGGCTTACAATCATACAAGTTGCTGAAAAAACAGGAACAACCCATTCAACAATCTCAAAATTGCAAAACGGGATAAATCAACTTACAGTTGAATGGATTGAGAAATTATCAAAAGCAATTGATTGCTCACCTCTTGAACTTCTTCCTGATGAATGGCAAAAAGAAAATCCAAATTATGGAAAATCTAATTTTGAAAGCTCAAACAAAGAGCAAGGCTTTGCTGAAATCGAAATTATAAGTGCAATTGCTTGTTGTGGTAATGGCAACAAGAATTATGATATCGAAATAATTGGCAAACAATTAATTTCTATACTTTCATTAAAAGAAATCACAAATTCAAAGCCAGAAAACATAAAAATATTAAAAGTCCGTGGCGACAGCATGACCCCAACCATAAACGACAGCGATTTAATATGGGTCGACATTTCATACAAAACACCGACTGGTGATGGATTATATTTGTTCATTGTTCGTGATGAATTAATGGTAAAGCGGATAAGATTTAACATCTTTAACAACACCGCCACCATAACCTCAGACAATCAAAATTACCCCCCAATTGAAACAAACAAAACTGATGAAATAACCGTAATCGGCAAAGTTATTTCAATTAGCAAAATGTTGGGGTAAGAAAAAATGAAAAAAATTATATTATTCTTAATATTAACCCTTTCTTCATGCTGTTACTCTGGTAAAGATATAATATTGAAAGATACAGAATTTAGGGCGAAAAATAAATATCTTGTCTATGAAGACGACAATTCAATTGCAGGAAAATATCTAAGAGGAGCTCTACAAAAAAGAGGTATAAAAGTACTAAAATATGCAAGAAACGACACTCTTAATATAAATAAAAAAGAAAACAATAACGAAATAGATATAAATATTGGAAATAAATCTTATTTTAAGAAAACGCCATATATAATTGAACTAAGATCAAGCACAAGAAATAACATAGCATGTATAATCCCATATAAAGGAGAAACAAATGTATATGATATTTTTGTCGAAATAACCAATTTAGAAACACATGAAGTTGTATTAAGCATTAAGATGCATGGATTTGATAAAAAGTGTGGATATTGCGAAGGAGAAGTTTTCAACAAAATGGCCGATGAAATAGCTGCTTTTTGGAATAAACAATAAAAATATCTATTTTGATTAGTAAAAATTGAGATAACCAAACTTTCATAAGGTAATAAATACATAAATGACTGAAATTTTATTAAAAGATCTTATAAAAAGATATCATAAATCTTATATAAATTCTTCCGTGAACAAGAATAGCTTTATGCTATATATTAGTTCATTAAAAAAATGTATAGAAAGTCTTGAAGATGGTATTTCAAAAAAAGAAAGCGAAGAATACCTAAAAAACATAAATAGAGATTTTATAAAAACTTTCTTTAATAAAAGAAGTGACATATCTGTAAACACATATAACAGAATAGATATGTCAATATGTAAAAATGATAAAGTAGAAGTTATAATGGAATTTAAAACTCCATATAATAAATCTGAAATGCTATCCCGCGAAAATGTTTTTTTTACAAAAAAAGCATTTTTAGAAGCAATCAAGTATTACTATGACGAAAGACTAAATGGAAATTATAATATAAAAAACATTATAATAACTGATAACATAAATTGGTTTATTTTTAACCCTTATCAATTTAATGATAAAAATATAGAAAAACTCTGCAAAGACTATAAAAACAAACAAACATCGTTTGAAATTAATGAACACTTATACAAAGAAATTTCCAAAATAATAATAAAAAATAATATTTCATTTGACTACACATATTTTTCATTTGAGAATTTAAAAAGTACATTAGCAAAGTTAACCAATAACGAATTTGATATTAATGATAAAAACATTAAAAAACTTGTAAATATATATAAATTTTTCCACCCAGATTTTTTATTAAGAGAATACAACCCTAAAGATTCAAACAACCTTAATCAAAAATTTTACTCTGAGCTGCTATATATTCTTGGACTTGAAGAGATAAAAGAAGATAATAAAAAGGTAATAAAATATAATAAAAATAAAAACTCATTTATTGGTGAAGTATTACACAAACTTGAAAACGAGAAAGGCATAGATAAAGAAGATGAAAAAGAAGAAATAGCCTTTGAACTTATCATAACTTGGCTTAACCGAATTTTATTTTTAAAACTTTTTGAAGGACAACTAATAAGTTTTAATGATAGTAAAAATTACGGCTTCTTAACATCACCAAAGATTAAAAACTTCGACGAACTAAACACATTATTTTTTGACATTCTTGGCAAGAGATATAATGAAAGAGAGATGGAATACAAAGAATCATCAAAAAATATTCCATATCTTAACAGCTCTTTATTTGAAATATCAGATATGGAAAAGAAATATTTCACTATTTCAAGTCTAAGAGACGACAGAGAAATTGAAATATTCAAACAATCAAATTTAAAGAAATGGGATGAATATAAAAACATAAAAAGAGAAAACATCCTAAAATATTTACTTGATTTTCTTGAAAGTTACAACTTCTCAGCACCATCATCAGATAACATTCTTTCTGACGAAAGCAAAGACATAATAAACTCAGCCGTACTTGGCTTAATCTTTGAAAAACTTAACGGCTATAAGGATGGATCGTTTTATACTCCAGGCTTTATAACTGAATATATGGCAAAAGAAAGTATTGAAAGAGCCGTAGTCGACAGTTTTAATAAAGTTCTAAATATTTCCTGCTCTGATATAGACGAGGTCAAAACTATATTGGCAATGTATATAAAAAAGATGATCTTGAAAAATATAATAAAATAATTGATGACCTTAAAATCTTGGATCCCGCCGTAGGATCTGGACATTTTTTGGTATCTGTTTTAAATCACATTATATATATAAAATCTTTTTTAGGAATACTCTTTGATGGATCCTCGAAAATAAACAACCATATCGACATATTTGATGACACATTAATTGTTTTCAACGATGATGAAACTTTATTCTCATATAAAAGGAATAAAAAAGAAACATTTAACACCCAAAAAACCATCTTCAATGAAAAACGGAAACTAATTGAAAACTGTTTATTTGCAACAGATATAAATCCAAAATCTGTTTATATTTGCCAGTTAAGACTCTGGATTGAATTATTAAAGAACACATACTATATCGATAACACTAACGACATGGAAGTGTTACCAAACATTGATATTAATGTAAAATGTGGCGACTCTTTAATAAATAAATTCAAAATAAACATTGGAAAATCTGCTATAGACGAAGTAGATGGTCGTGAAAAAATTGGTTTATTAATAAAAGACTATAAAGAAAAAGTATCTCTTTATAAAAATTCGCACAGCAAAAAAGACAAAAGAGAAATCAAAGAATCTTTATTAAAAATAAAAAATGAGATCTATAAAATTGCTGATAAATTCCTAACTGTCTCAAAAGAAGACACAAAAGCAAACGAAAAAATAAAAGATGAAATAGAAAAACTTACAAAACTAAAAAAATTATCTAATCCTAATGAAATAAAAAAAATACAAAAACAAATATCTATTCTTCAAGGAAAACAAATTCGTGCATCAATAGAACAAAATAAAGATGAAAAATACAAAAATTCTATGGAATGGATGATCGAATTTCCTGAACTTCTTGATGATGATGGAAACTTCGTTGGATTTGATATTGTTATTGGAAATCCACCATACATTCAAATGCAAAAAAAATCAGGATATCTCGCAGATTTATATGAAGATTTTAAATATAGTAC
>JAKJEU010000027.1 GCA_022705265.1 Pseudomonadota bacterium
ATAATATATAAAAAATAAATATTTTTCGAGAAAATTAAAATGAAAAACACAGTAATATTAGCAGCATACAGCAACTTTACAAGAAACAATGTCGATGGACATTTGATGCCTATTCGTGGAAAGCCTGCGATTGGTTGGGTGGTTGAACAAGCAACTCATAATTCAAAGGTTTTTGTTGTGGTTAACAAAGAAAACACAAAATTGATTGAGTATATTTCAAAAATATATTCGACAAGATTTGATGTTCATGTCGTGGAAATAAATGCAAAGGAAGAATTGCAAAATTATGGTGCTTTTACAATCATTAATTCTTTTAACAAAGGATTATCAAAAATCGATGATAATTGCGATGATTTAGAGCTTATTTTGGGCGATACGCTGGTTCGTGGTGTTCCTTCTAATACTACTGATTTTGTTATGACTTCAAAGGATTTTACATCTTCATCAAAATGGTGTTTGGTGTCAAAGGATAAAGATGGTTTCATAAATGAAATTTTTGACAAACAAAAGGATTTAGACACCTCGGATAAACAAGCATTGGTTGGGTATTATCGTTTTTCAAATCCATCGCTTGTAAAAGAAATTGTGGGAGAGTTTTTGGAAAATTTGGACGGTGAGCTTAGCCATTTTCTTAAAACCTATAACGAGGAACATAAGTTAAAAGCCATAAATTGTAATTATTGGTTTGATTTAGGCCATAAATCAGGTGTGATTAAGGCTCAAAACGAATTTTTCAATTCCCGTGATTTTAACTCATTGTCAGCAGATTTTGTTAAGGGGGTTATTACAAAAAGGTCTCCAAAAATTCAAAAATTAGCGGACGAATTTTTTTGGTATAACGAATTGCCAGAAGAACTTAAAATATTCGTTCCAAGGGCGTTAAGTTTTCACCAAAGCATTGATAACGCAAGCCTTGAAATGGAAATGTATGGTTATCCTGCTTTATCAGAGCTTTTCGTTTTTGGAAATGTTGATGTCGAAGAATGGGAACTTATTTTAAGAAAATTGTTTAGCGTTCATAAGCTTTTTGAAAAATACGAAGGAACCTTGGATGTCGAAGATTTATACGACTTATATCTTCACAAAACTTGGCAAAGGTTGCTGGAACTTCAAAACCAAAATCCAATTTGGAAAGAATATTGGGCTTATGATGAGTTGGTAATTAATAATAAAATTTATAAAAATATCAAAAATTTCGAAGTCAAAATTAACGATGCGATAATTGAATTGATTGATAATTCAAAAATCACAACAATTCATGGCGATTATTGTTTTTCAAATATACTTTTTGATACAAACAACCATATATGTCGTTTAATCGACCCAAGAGGCAGGTTAAAAGAGCAAACTATATACGGCGACCCTCGTTATGATATTGCTAAATTAAGGCATAGTGTGGTTGGATATTATGATTTCGCAGTCCACAGATTTTTTGGATTAAGTGAAGATAAAAACAAATTCATGGTCGAAGAATATGTTAATGAAGATTATTCATCTTTAAAATCTTTGTTTGATGATATGGTGGTTGAATTTGGTTACAATTTAAAAGAAATAAGATTGATAGAAGCTTTGTTATTTACATCAATGATTCCTTTGCACAAAGATGATTTACAAAGACAAAAGTTATTTTATCTTAAAGCAGTTACAAAATTAAACGAAGTATTTGGTGAGAATTAAAAAAACATGACAGAAAAGAAATTAAGGATTTGCATTGATTTAGACGGAACAATTTGCGAAATCAGAAAAGAAAACGAAAGTTATATGGATGTTAAGGTAAAAGAAGGAGCAAAAGAGAGAATCAAAGCCTTAAAAGACGCTGGACACACCATAATTATCAATACTGCACGGAACATGGGTTCTACTGGTCATAATGTTGGTAAAGCATTAAAAAATGTTGGTAAAATGACTTTTGATTGGTTGGAACAAAACGGCATAGTTTATGATGAAATTTTCTTTGGCAAGCCTAATGCCGACATTACAATTGATGATAGAGTTTTAAGGTTTGAAGAATGGGGAAAAATTTCTGAAAACTTATTAAAAGAGCAAGCAAAATCAAAATAGGGAGCTTAACAAAATGCTTAATATAGTAATTCCAATGGCAGGAGCAGGTTCAAGATTTAAAACCGAAGGTTACGATTTACCAAAGCCTTTTATCGATGTAAATGGCAAGATGATGATTGAGCATGTATTGGAAAGCTTGCAAGTTGAAGATGCGTTTTATACCTTAATAATTCAAGAACAGTTCAAACAAGATAATAAAGAACAGCTTGAACTTTTAAGAAAAAATTATAATGTGGTTTTTGCAACGGTTGAAAAATTAACCCAAGGGGCAAGTTGTACCGCTTTATCGGTTCATGAACTTGTTAATAATAATTTTCCTGTGATTTTTGCTGATGCTGATAATATTTTTGATAACAAAGTAATAAAAGCATTCATTAAAGACGCGTTGATACGGGATATCGACGGTTCTTTGCTTACTTTTAACACGGACAAAGATTGTTATTCTTTTGTTGAAATTGATGAAAACGGCAACGCGTTAAGAACAAGGGAAAAAGAAGTAATATCAAATCATGCAATTACGGGCGTTTATATGTTTAAAAGAGGTCGTGATTTCGTAAAATGTGCGATAAACATGATGATTTATGGGGACAAGGCAAAAAACGAATATTATATGTCAAATGTTTATAACCATGCGATTAAATACGGCCTTAAAATTGGTGTTTTCGATATTGGCAAAGACGATTGGGCTTGCGTTGGTACTCCTGCACAATTGAAAGAATACTTGGCTAAATAATTTCAAATTCTATTCCTAAAACACTTAATTCTTGTTGGGTTTTTAGTGGATAAAATTCATTCATCACGGGGTTAAGTTCGTTAACAGAGCTAAACCCCGTCTTTTTTATATCAATCATCTCACAAAGCTTTAAAAAGTCGTTTGCTTTAATAATGTTAATGACTTTAACCGTTAAATTCTCATCTTCGCACTTAAATTCAATCTCATCACCAATTTTGATAAGTTTTCTTTTGTCATCAAAAACCCTAAGCTCAATTGTTTTTTGTTTAAGCTTAATTAAATTGAAATATGCTTTTTTAAGATTTAATATATGTTTCATAAAATAAAATATATCATAAGGATTATATAAATGAAAAAAGTTTTTTATGTGGATGGAATTCCAAATGAAATAACGAAATCTATCTTTTTGGCGGGTCCAACACCAAGAAACGGGGCTTGCAAATCTTGGAGGCAAGATGCAATTAGAATTTTAGAAGAAAAGGGATATGATGGAACCGTTATTATTCCAGAAGCAAAAGATTTCACAGGTAATTACGACAATCTTGAATATCAAGGAATAATTGATTTTGAAAGAGCAAGGCTTAACCTATGCGATGTTATTTTGTTTTGGGTGCCAAGGTCGGATTTATTGCCTGCTTTTACAACGAATATCGAATATGGAAATTTTATAAAAACGGGAAAAATCGTAATTGGTGCGCCGAAAGATGCCCCTAAAACTGGATATTTGAGGTATATGGCATCTGAGAGAAATATGCCTTTCTTTGATAGTTTAGAGGACACAATAAATGAAACCTTAAAAGTAATTGGAAATGGTGTTTTAAGGCAAAAGGACGAGGTTTTAGTGCCTCTTAATATATATAATGATGAATATTTCAAAAATTGGCATAAGGGCTTGGAAAATAAAGAAATAACTTCTTTGGTTACGGAATTTTATAACGATAAGAATTGGCTTATAAGGGTGGATTTGAAAGATAACGAAAGCATGGAAATCCAAAAAGACATTCTTGTTTTCAAAAGTTAAGGAAATTTTCGATAAAATATGATATAATTGCTGGAAAATAAAAATGGTTGGAGAAGTTAATGGAATATATTGAACAATCTCAATTAAATTTTGATGAAGCAAGGGCAAGATTAAATCAGTCTCATGAACAAAAATCTCAAGATTTTATAAACCATCACAAAGAATTTTTAAAAGATTACGATGTTTCAAAATTAGGCGGAATTATAAACAACACTTTGAATCTTTGCGATGAATTTTATTATGATGAAAATATTGCCTTAGGTGATTTATCAAGAATTATAAGAGGTGAAAATCCATATGATTTCTTTTATAAAAAAGAGGATACTTTAACCTCTAAATTTTTTGCAAAGTTCAGAAAAAACAAATCTTTATCAGAAAATATCGATTATTTTAACGAAAATATATCAAATGTTGTTCAACGATATAAAAAATACGAAGACGAGATTTTAAAAAAAGGAAATGCTTTAAGACAAGAAAATAAATTTAAGCCTCATGATTTTTTTGAAGGAGGCGATAAAAAGATATTTAATATAACTCCGCTTCAATCGTCAAGCGTTGGTCTTTCTTATATTCTTCATTATCTTAACGAAAATATTAAAGGCGATAAACAATTATCCATCGTTAAAAAAGAAGGTAAAGATTTTATTTCATACGGCGGAAATCACATGAAAATGGTAAGCTTTTTTGAAAGAAAAGAAAAGGTTTTATCCACACTTGCCGAAACAAAAGTCGATTATAATGATAAGCCTTTATTCAATGCTTTATTAAGAGGCGATTTCAAAAATTACAAAAGTTTTTTAAGAGCAAGAAAAGAAAATTCAAAGGATAAAGAAATAACAAACAAAGAATTTTCAAAAGTTTTGGAAGATGAATTTTTATTCAATCATTTATCTTTCGAGCTTTCAGAAGTTCAAAAAATTGATGAAAAAGCTTTTAAAGATACCTTGCAAAGAGTTGTTAAAATATATGGTGAGACTTCCTCAAAATTGGAACAAGAATCGGCTAAAAAGTTGGATTTAAGCGAAGAAATTACCATTGATACTCTTATTTTTACTCAAAATCCTGTGGATATTGCAAGAATGTCAAATTATTCTGGGATTGAAAGTTGTATGTCTCCTTATGAGAGAACCAAAAATAATGATGGGAAAAGAGACAAAAAGGATGATGATAATCACGAACCTACGGAAAACTATAAAAACCTTTATAAGGAAATAGGAGAGGGAACAATAGTTGTTTTTGGAATTGATTCAAAAAATCCTTTTAATAAATTATGTCGTGTGTCGCTTAAACCTTATGAAAATGATAAGGGTGAAACAACTTATAAAGTTGGTAAGGCATATGGAAAAAATGTCTCAGGCTTTCATGATATTGTTTCAAAAATAACTAATGAAAGTGTGAATAAAAACGCTTCAAAAGGATTGTATAAATTAAAAAATGTTTATGCTGATACTTTGCCAAATATTATTTCAAATGATGATGAAAAACATGATTTCAAGGATATTTTAAAATTAACTGGTAAGGAATATGAGGTTGAGGATAATGGAAATCTTTATATAAAAAGCGATTTTGATTTTTCTGATATAGGGATTGGAATGAATAATATTTCGTTTAAAGAAACGGTTGAAATTGACGGAATTGCTCATTTCAGAGGGAAAAAAGACTTAGTAAAGTTTCCAGATAATATAAAAGCAAATCAAGGATATTATGTTTTTGGTTGTTCGAATTTAAGATATATACCATCAAATATTCCTGATGATATGTTTCATGATTACAAACCTCATGTAATCCAAAAATACAAAGAAAATTGGGACAGAGAATTTAATAAAAATAATAAATTACCAAATAATGTTGGAAAAGGGCGTTAATTTATTCTTCGTAATTGCTTAAAGAACTTTCTTCTTCAAAGCTTTCTTTTGGATTTGTTACTTTGAAATTTTTTGTTTTTCCAACTTGGTAAATGATTAAATCTCTTTCACAATAACCATTTTCATTAAGGCGGAAAATCCCATCAACCCCAAAAAATCCAGAAGGAGAAGTCAACATTTCCTCGGTTACATATTTTTTATCATAATTTTTGGTTAAGGTAGCAACCAAAGCAATTGCATCATAAGCTTGGCTTGCAAGTCTTGGAGGAGCCTTGTTATAAAGGCTTTTGTATCTTGATGCAAAATCATTAAAACCATCGTCATCAAGGGCTGGGAAAAGGCTTTTTATCATCGAAGGTTCTTTATTAACATTCAAATCGTTCCACAAAGAAGTTCCAATAATTTTGGTGTTTTTAGCAGTAACATCATAATAAGAAAGAAGTGCAGCCACAGAACGCAAACGACTTCCTTCATCAGCAATTAATATAGTATCAAAATCAGGGTTAACATCTTCGGAAGATATATTTGAATCGTCGGAAAGATTAATAACTTTACCGTTTTTAGTAATGATTTGAGGCTTTCTGAAAGTTCTTTGTTTTTGCTTTGCTCGCTCGTTATCGACTAAAAAAGCTTTTTCACCAATAAGAAGTCTTACAACCTCGGCCATATTGCTGGCTTCTTCTTCATCGTTTTTAAGGTTATAATAGCCTTCCCCAGTTATTTCAGCCATTTCACAAGCGCCAACAGCAATTCCAAAGGCATCAGCAACGGTTTTACCATATTCATCATCACGGGTTACAAGCGCAAACTTTTTTGAACCACTTTTACATGCATAATTGACAATATCGTTAATTTGTTGCGGAACAGTCAAAGCCATGCTGTAAATATTGCCACCAATAACATTGGTATCAGAAGTAAAAGAAATAACCTTTACGCCTTCTTTTTGAGCCAAAGGAGTAATTGCCTTAACCTCGTTTGCAAACAAAGGTCCAATGATAAGGTCAACACCTTGACCAATGGCTTCGTTAAAAGCTTGGGTTGTTTTGTCTTCTCTTCCTTGGGTGTCATAAAATTGCATAACAAAATTGTCACCAGCAGTTTCAAAGCCAGCCATAAGTGCCGAATTTTTTAATGCCTCACCAATTTGTTCCGCATGACCAGTCAAGGGTAATAAAAGTCCAACTCTTAAAATATTATCGATGGATTTTTCTTCTTGCTTTATCTCGTTTTTATTTTTTCCATCAAACATAGAAGATGTTTTGTTAGCCAAAGGGTTCTCGACTTTTGTTTCAAAAGAGTAAGAAGAATTTGACACCAAAATAATTAAAGATAAAGCAAGAAGTATTTTTTTCATTACATATTAAACGCTGATTTCAATTCGTTAACAAGATCAGTCTTTTCCCAAGAGAAAGAACCATCTTCACGAGGTTTTCTACCAAAATGACCGTAAGAAGCGGTTTTTTGATAAATTGCACGATTAAGTTTCAAATGTTCACGAATTCCGCGAGGTGAAAGATTTACCATTTCACAAAGAACTTATGCGATTTTTTCTTCTTCAACCTTTGCAGAGTTGTTTGTGTAAACATAGAAAGATAAAGGTTTAGAAACACCAATAGCATAAGATAATTGGATTTCGCATTGATCAGCCAAACCAGCAGCAACGACATTTTTCGCCAAATAACGAGCCATATAAGCAGCAGAACGGTCCACCTTAGTTGGATCTTTTCCAGAAAAAGCACCACCACCATGAGGAGCAGCACCGCCGTAAGTATCAACAATAATCTTACGACCTGTAAGACCGCTGTCACCATCTGGTCCACCGATAACAAATCTTCCTGTTGGGTTTACAAAGAAATGCTCTTCGTCACACATCCAACCTTTTGGAAGAGCGTTCATTACATATTCTCTTACGATTTCTTTGACATCTTTAACTGAAATATCAGCACTGTGTTGAGTTGAAACAACCACAGCCTCAGCCTTAACAGGTAAGCCGTTAACATATTTTAAAGTAACTTGTGATTTTGAATCAGGTAAAATTAAAGGAGTTTTACCAGCGTGTCTTGCAATCGCCATGTCTTTTAAAATGCGGTGAGACAAATATAAAGGAGCAGGCATAAATTCCGCACCTTCTAATTCGTTAGTTGCATAGCCAAACATGATACCTTGGTCGCCAGCACCTTCGTCTTTGTTATCCCCACTATCAACACCCATAGCAATATCGCTGGATTGAGAGTGAATAAGGTTAAGAAGGTTTAAGTGTTTATAACTAAAACCTTCTTGATCATAACCGATGTCTTTTACAACATTTCTTACAAGTGCATCAATTTCGTCTTTTGATGGACCATAATTACTTCTTATTTCGCCAGCCAAAACAACTTGGTTTGTTGTTGCCAAAGTTTCAACTGCAACCCTTGAATATGGATCATTTTTTAAAAATAAATCAACGACAGCATCAGAAATTTGATCACAGACCTTATCTGGATGACCTTCTGAAACTGACTCGCTTGTAAAAACATATTCTTTCATCTAAACATTCCTTATGATTTTATAATAATTGTTTAAAAGCAATTATAGTTTAAAGGAATATTGTTTATCAACACTTAATTTAAAAAGTTTTAAATTAAAGTTGTTATTAATCTTCTGATGAAAATTCTTCTTCTGATTGTTGTTCTGATATAGACTTAATTAAATTGAAAACTTGTTTAGCAACCTTAGGATCTTTTATAGAATAAAACATCTTTACGAGTTCTAATGCTCTTTTATCTAATGATATATTATTGTGGTTAAAACCTGTTTTTTCATCGTTCAAAGCAAATTCAGCATCATTTTTGTCAGCTGAATATCCTTCAAAAAAGAAAGAAATAGAAGTTTTAAATATTTCACAAATATCAAGCAATCTTTCAATTGATATCTTTGTAATTCCAGATTCATATTTTTGAACTTGTTGGAATGTAATATCTAAAATATTGCCGAGACCTTCTTGGCTAAGCCCAAGTAAGGTTCTTTTTTGTCTCAATTTAGTGCCAATATGCTTGTTGATATTGCTGTTATCGTTCTTGAGAACAATTTTTTTCACACTTTTTCTTTTTGCCATAAGGACTTCCCTTTTTATTACCTAAATTTTAAAGAAATATAATTTTAAAGAAATAGTTGGTTAAAAAATACTATAACAAATTTTTTTTATTGTGCAACAAAAAACATATAACTAAGGTTATAATAATAGTGTTTATGGTCATAGGAACATTATTACCATATCTTCCGAACAAGGTTGTATACAAGGTTTTCATTGGAAGAGGCGTATCTATATAATCTTTTTTGTCCAAATCTAATTTTTTCAAAATTCTTCCATAAGCGTCAATCACGGCGCTTATACCATTGTTCGAAGCGCGAATCACTGGTATACCTTCTTCTGTTGCTCTTAGTTTAGTTGCAATTAAATGTTGGTAAGGTCCTGCCGAGTCCCCGTACCAAGCATCATTAGAAACATTTAAAAACCATGAAGGTCTGTAATCTTTATTTTTTACTTTTCCAGAAAATATGGACTCAAAACAAATTAGAGGAGTAAAAGGAGGACTTTTGAACATTTCATAAGTTTTAATACCATCTCCTTTTGAGAAATCTGCGAATCCGTTTGCAATTTTGTCGATTCCAAAAGGTAATTTATCCTTCAAAGGAACATATTCTCCAAAAGGAACAAGGTGCGACTTATCATAAGTTAAAAATATTTCGCCGAAGTCATCGACTGCAACTATGCTATTATAAAGGTTTATATTTCCTTTTTCATCTACTGCTTTTCTGTCGGCTCCGGTTATCAAAGTTCCGCCTTGATTTACGGCTCTGAGCAAGAACGAACGGTAAAAATCATCTTCTTCAATCCAAAACGGATAAGCGCTTTCAGGCCAAATAACATGAGTTACTTTTTTTTCTTCATCATCTTTGCGACTTAAATATATATACTCGTGTAAGGCTTTTTCTTTATTTGTGTTCTTTTCGATTTGAGGAATGCTAGCTTGTACTATTCTTATTAAAGGACCGTTTTCAATATAGTAGGTTGGATTTTGTTTAAGTCTTAAAAACCCAAAGCCAAAAAAAGAAATCATAATGCAAGAAGACACAATCAAAGGTGTTTTTTTAGGTAAAAGAGCAAAAGACGAAACGAACATCATTAAAAAAGTTGAAAGCCCATATATGCCGATAATAGATATGATTTGTAATATATTATCATCAAAAGCCAAAGCAGAACCAAAAGGATTCCAAGGAAAGCCAGTAAATAACCAAGATCTTACCCATTCTAAAATCCCAAAAAACCCTGTGAAACAAAGCCATTTTGCATATTTATCATTACATTTATAAGTAATATAAGCCAAAATAGAGGTAAATAAAGAACCCCAAAATCCAAAAAACAAAGGAACAAACATTCCGATAAGTTGAAGATCAGGGTTGTCAAAAACAAAATAAGCGTTTTTTACCCAAAAAAGGCAAGTCGCAAAATGTCCAAAACCAAAAGCAAAACCAAAGGTAACCGCTTGTTTTGATGAGGTGGCTTTTAAGTTTTCATAAAGGAATATTGCAAAAGTTAAAATAAGGGGAAAATAATAAAAAGGAGCATAAATAAAACCAGAAATAACCCCAAAGATAAATCCACTTATAAGGCTGTGTTTGAAAGTAATTTCTTCAACTTTTTTCAAAAAAGAAAGCAATTTTATTTTTCCTCTGAATTTTCTTTTACAGGTATATTGTATATTTTAAGTTTTTTAATGCGTCTTGAATCTGATTCCAATATTTGGTAATGAATTCCAATATCGCTTTTGATTATTTCGCCTCTTCCTGGGATTCTTCCTGCCAAGTCGGCAACAAATCCACCCAAAGATCCGATATCAGGATCTTCTTCGTCATTTACTGAACAACCGATTATTTCCTCAATATCTTCCAAAGGAATTCTTGCATCAACTTCCAAAACTCCATTAGGGTGCTTAATTACTTGATAATCATGTTCAAGGTCTTCTTCGTAATAAAGGTCGCCTAAAACTTCTTCGATTAAATCTTCGATAGTAATAAGCCCATCAACACCGCCGTATTCATCCACCACAAAAACCATATCAATTTTTTTCTTTTGCATATCGGACAACAAATCCAAAGTCCTCATCGCAGGAGAAACATATTCAAATTTATCTTGTCTTACGATATCTTTTATGGTGCTTAAATTACATTCTTCGCTTCTTGATTTTGAAAACAAAGAAATAATGTCTTTTACATTAAGAATTCCAACAATTTCATCAAGGCTGTCTTTGTATACAGGGATTTTTGAGTGCATAGTAGAAGCAAAAAGGTCGATTGCCTCGTCTAAGGTGGAACTGTCATCTAAGGCTTTTATATCCGCTCTTGGTATCATGATATCATGAGCTCTTGAATCTCTTAAATGAAAGATGTTTTTCAAAAGCAAACTTTCTTGTTCTGATACCTTGCTTTTACTATCAATTAAATTTTCGATATCGTTTTTATTATGCGACATAATTTTCCCAATTAATATTTTTTATAATTTCCCGTTCCAAAGCTTCCATTTCTTCGGCTTCACCATCTTCTATATGGTCATATCCAGCCAAGTGCAATACCCCGTGGACAATCATCAAAGCAAGATGTTGGTTAAATGTTTTTTCTTCTTCCAAGGCTTCTTTTTCGACGGTTTCATAAGATATGA
>JAKJEU010000213.1 GCA_022705265.1 Pseudomonadota bacterium
TGCTATCTCTTCTAATGAAGGTGGAGCAACCGCAACATCTTTATCCAAAGGAATATTATCTTTTTCAGATTTTTCAAGCGCTATAATAGGCTTTACTTCTGTTGCCTCTGATGCTATTTCAGTGTCTTGATTTTTCTCACCAATAATGACTCTGTTTCTTCCTGAGCGTTTTGCAATATACAAAGCACCATCAGAAATTTTTAAAATATTATCCATGTTTAAATCATCATCTTGGGTAGACTCGACCAAACCGATACTTACCGTAAATTTAATATCTTCTCCGTCATCACCTTTTACGATTAATTCCGATATATTAATCCTTAAACGGTCACAAACCTTATATGCCATTTCGATTTTTGTATCAGGCATGAACACAACAAATTCTTCACCTCCGAATCTTGAAATAATATCAGATTCACGCAAAGTCCTTCTGCAACATGCTGACAAAGCTTTAAGCACTCTGTCCCCTGCGCCATGTCCATAAGTATCATTAACCTTTTTAAAGTGGTCGGCATCAATCATAAACACACAGAATGGTCGCTTAGTTCTTCTTGCCTTATAAACCTCCTTAACCACCATCTCATCAAAAGAACGACGATTATAACAACCTGTAAGAGGATCTCTTGTCGCTTGATCATAAAGTTTAAGCTCTTTTTGTTTTCTCTCTGTAATATCCTGAAAAGCAGTGTATATGGCAATCTCATAGTTATAATCAATAACACGAGCCGAAACCAGCAACCAAAAACTTTCGGTCATTTCCTTTGGTCTTATCAAAACTTCGAAATTTTCCACCACAGGATTTTTTTCAAGCAAGTTAATAAGCTCTGTTCGGCTTGAAGGGTCAGCATAAAAATCCACCGTGCGATATTTAAACCAGTGTTTAATATCAACATTAAAAAGATTTGCAGCCTTTTCATTAATAAGCAACAAATGGTCATCTTTAAGCTTTGAAATTATAATCGGAAAAGGAGACGCAAGAACAATTTGTTCCAACCTTGAACGATTCGCATCAATTTCTTCTTGCATACCATCAATTTGAACCGCCAAAATATTGTTAGCAATCAATATAAAACCAATCGCAAGAGCCACATACAAAGAAGGCTCTATAACTTTATAATCATCAATTGTTCCACCTACGATTGTTATTCTTATGATATAGAGAATTGATAAAACCCCAAATATAAAAGCAACAAAGATAAAACCGTCTCTTTTTCTTGAAGCTCTGTACATCGCAAAGAAAAATGAAAGCATAGCAAAAGCAACACCAATAGTTCCATAATGCACCAAGCGTAATAAAGGATTGCTTCCAAGTATCACAAGCAACAAAGAAACCGAAAACCCGATTATTCCAACACCTTTTAAAATAAGTTCTCTTTCAAACTTAATCTTTTTCATTTGAAGAGCGCCCGCAATAAATAAAACAGCCGAACTTATTTGAGCAGTTAAGTCAATAAATCCAAATACTTTATCAGGCACAAGTCCATTTGCAAATCCAAAAAGTCTTGTGAAAAACATTACAAAAAAAGCATCTCTGATATACAAAACCCCTTTTGGAGATTCATTATAAGAAATCAAATATCCCAAAGAAAACCAAACCGCTAATATAGCGATTGATATTGTGCTTATGTCAGCTGCTAAGAACTCTGTACCCATGTTTTTCTTACCTAATACTAATCTTTAAAATTATACAACATTAACAAAATAAAAAACAACCAATTACTTTTTAGTGTAAGGATTCTTTGGTGCCTTGATATTAAGTCTTAAAGGAATTCCTTTGAAATCAAAAGTTTCTCTTATAGCCTTTAATAAATATCTTTGATAACTTTCTGGTGGTTTTTCTTTATTACCAGAAAATATGGTAAAGGTTGGCGGTCTTGTTTTTGATTGAGTAATGTATTTAAGTTTAACCACTCTTTTATTTTGCGACAAAGGAGGAGGATTTCTTTCGATTACTCCTTCGAAAAATTGATTAAGCTTACCTGTTGAAACTCTCTTATTCCATTTTTCATAAGCTTCGAAAGATTTGAAAATAATATCATCAACATTCTTTTCTTTTAAAGCAGAAGTATAAAGAACCGTAACATCTTCTAATTGACTTAATGAACTTGCCAAAGTATCGTTCAAATCATTTCTTAATTTATTATGGTTTGTAACCAAATCAAATTTGTTAACAACTATGATAAGGACACGACCTTCTTCGATAACTTTTCTTGCCAAAGTCAAATCTTGTTTTTCAAGCAAAGTTTCGCTGGAAGTAACCAAAACCACAACTTCGGAAAATCTTACTTCGTTATTTGACATTACGCCCGAAGCTTTTTCCAAATCGTCAACAACTCTTGCCTTTTTTCTTAAACCAGCAGTATCAACAATCTTAACCTTTTTATCACCATACATGAAATCAAGACTTATCG
>JAKJEU010000214.1 GCA_022705265.1 Pseudomonadota bacterium
TTTTTGAAGTTTGAAAATAAAAATGAACAACCGAATATATGCAACAAATTGCATAACTTATTGCAAAAAGCTTAAAATAAAACATGAAAAATACTATATACCTTTATTTTCTTTGATGTGGTTAATTATTGTGATAATCATTTCAACACAATAATTAAAATCCGTCACATGGTCTGTATTAATTACGATATCAAAATTGATTGGGTCATTAAGTCTTGAATTAAATACATTCCAAACAAACTTACCACTTGATGAAACATGCCTTATATATTCGTTATTAGCATCATCAAAAGAAAGATTTTTAGAATTCATAATTCTTTCAACGCATTTATCTTTTGAACCTGTAACTCTTATTCTTAAAGTAGCAATATCAGACAAAGGAACATGACCGCCACGACCAACAATGATACAGTTTCCAACTCTTGCTAACGCATACATAACATTAGTTAAATATTTTCTTATTACTGCATTATCGATTGTTTTTTTGCCAAATATACGATGAAACCAAAAATCTTTTGTATTATGGCTATCTTCTGTGATAAGACGGAACATATCCGCATCTGTTCCTGTATGTTCTGCAAAATTTCTGATTATTTCTTTGTCAAAAACATCAAGTTCAAGCTTTTTTGCCAAACCAGCAATAATTTCCTCGCCCCCAGAACCAGGAGTATTTGAAATAGTAATTATGACACTTTCTTTTGGGTCAAGGCCTTTTGAGCTACCATTTTTTATATTTTCTATTAATGTTTTAATATTTGATTTCATTATTTTTTCCCACTTATGTCATTAAAAAATATTTTTTATATTTATAATTTTAAGGTACGAAACTATTTTTCTATATTATCTTTTATGAATTTGTTTAAAACCCTTACGCCAAAGCCACTTGCTCCCTTAGGGATACTTGGATCATACTTTGCACGGTCACAATGAGCAGAACCAGCAATATCAATATGAGCCCATGTAACGCCTTCTTCGACAAATCGTTTTAAAAATTGAGCCGCCACAATACTTCCCGCCTCACCAGCACCGATATTTTTAAAATCAGCGATATCAGATTTGAGCATAGCATCATATTCAGATGACATAGGAAGCATCCAAACTTTTTCGCCTGTTTTCCTTCCTGCTTTAATTAATTGATTAGCAAAATCATCGTCATTAGTAAATAATCCCGCATATTCTTTACCCAAAGCAACAATAATTGCCCCAGTCAAAGTAGCAAGGTCGATAATTTTTTTAACTTTATATTCTTTTTGAGCAAAAGTAATCAAATCACCAAGCACAAGACGACCTTCGGCATCGGTATTTATAATTTCAACAGTTTTACCAGACATGGATTTAACAACATCACCAGGCCTTGTCGCTTTACCAGAAGGCATATTTTCAACCAAGCCCATAACACCAAGGACATTAGCATTAGAGCCTCTTTCCGACAAAGCCTTGATAGTACCAATAACAGCACCAGCACCAGCCATATCAAATTTCATATCCTCCATTCCCTTTGAAGGTTTTAATGAAATCCCGCCTGTATCAAAACAAACACCCTTACCAATCAAAGCAATATCGAATTCCTCGTCCTTTTTTGGTTTATATTCAAAAACAACCATCTTGCTTTCATTCTCAGAACCATTTCCAACACTTAGCATCATATCCATACCAAGTTTTTTAAGGTCTTTTTCACTCATGACTTTTACCTTTAAATTAGGGTATTCAAGAGTTGAGGCAATTTTTGCAAATTCACAAGGAGTTAAATCATTAGCAGGCATAGAAACAAGTTTTCTTACAAGTTCAACACCCTTTGCAACGGCTTCTAATTCCTTATATTCATTTGAAACTTTTTCATGATTTTCACAAGCAACAACAATGTCTTGCAACTTTATTTTGCAATCTTCATCGGTTTTGTAATCATAATTTCTTATTGTTGCAAGGTAAGCACCAAAACCAACATATGTTGAATTTAATTCTTTATTTTCGCTTGCATCATCCACGAAAATTTTTATTTTTTCATCATTTGTTGACAAGAAAACTTCACCAACTTTTGCTCCATAACTTTGAGCTTTAAGTTCGTTAAATTCTTCTAATTTACCAACGCCAACACATAAAATACGGTTTAATTTCAAACCATACGGAGCATAAATTGATAAAACCTCGCCAACTTTACCAGAGAATTTTTCATTTTCTATTGCTTTTGAAATTACGCCATTAACTTTTCCATCAAAGTTTTTTGCACTTTTTGATAAAGTTTTTCCTTCATAAACCATAACCGCAACAGAAGAAACATCAAGAAAATCAAAGTTTGAAAACGATATATTAACCAATTTAAAGCTCCTTCTTTATTAATTCTAATTAAATTAAAAGAATTATAGCTTTTTTTTATATTCTTTGCCACTTAAAAACAAAAA
>JAKJEU010000215.1 GCA_022705265.1 Pseudomonadota bacterium
AAAGAACCCAACAACTTTCTTTTCAAGTTCCAATTTTTCATGGTTTGTCATTGACCTTTCGGCTTTATCGTCAATTTCCACCAATTCAAAATCAGAAGAAACCTTATCAAGCCCCAAAAACGACATTTGGTTGCTTTGTTTTTCTTCCAAAATTTGTGCACTGTAAGCCATCATCGCATCAAGATTATAAAGCATTTTTTTACGATTTAAGTCAAAACAATCAAAGACCCCAGCCATAATCATACCTTCGATAGCTTTACGGTTTGCGATTTTTATGTCAACTCGCTTTAAAAAATCGGACAAAGATTTGAATTCTCCGCCTTCTTTTCTTGCCCTTACCACCTCGATTGCAGCGTTTTCACCAACCCCTTTAATCGCAGACAAAGCATATCTTATCGAACCATCTTCTGGCACAAAAGTATCTTCGGAATGATTAACATGAGGAGGCAAAACCTTTATCCCAGCATTTTCTGAATCTTTTCTGAACATACTTAATTTATCGGTGTCGCTTTTTTCATTATTCATTGAAGCACACATAAATTCAAGCCTGTGATGAGCTTTTAAATATGCCGTTTGATATGCAACCCAAGAATAAGCAGCAGCATGAGATTTATTAAAACCATATTCCGCAAATTTTGCCATCAAAGCGAAAATAGAAGTCGCCTTTTCAACATCAACGCCTCTTGCAACTGCACCGTCAATGAAAATGTCTTTTTGTTTTTCCATTTCCGCCGCAATTTTTTTACCCATAGCACGACGAAGCAAATCCGCACCACCCAGCGAATAACCCGCCATAACTTGGGCAATTTGCATAACTTGTTCTTGGTAAATAATAATACCATAAGTTTCGCTTAAAATCGGCTCTAAGGAAGGATAAAGACAATCAACCTCTTCCTTGCCATGCTTTCTTGCGATATAGCTTGGAATATTACCCATAGGACCAGGACGATATAACGAAACAATCGCGATTAAATCTTCGAATTTATCTGGTTTAATCCGCCTTAAAACATCTTTCATGCCTTCGGATTCAAATTGGAACACCGCATCCGTATCACCAAGAGACAAAAGATCAAAAGTTTTACCATCATCATAAGGAATGGTCGATAAAAATTCCGCATCTTTGCCAATTAATTCCACCGCTTGTTTAAGGATGGTTAAAGTTTTAAGCCCCAAAAAGTCAAATTTAACCAAAGAAGTATCTTCGATATATTTTAAATTAAATTGAGTTACAGGCATATCAGAAGCAGGGTCTTTGTATAAAGGCACAATTTCTGGCAAGGGTTTGTTGCCAATAACGATACCTGCTGCATGAACTCCTGAATTTCTGTGCAAACCTTCGAGCTTTAAGGCAATGTCAAAAAGCTTTTTAACATCTTCATCGCTGTCCAATAATTCTTTTAATTCTGGCACCAATTCCAAAGCTTTTTTTAAAACTATTTCCTTGCCGTTTTCATCTTTCATAGGGATAAGTTTAGCAATTTTATCCACCGCACCATATGACATATTAAGCACTCGCCCAACATCTCGAACCACGGCTTTTGCCTTCATTTGGCCGTAAGTGATGATTTGAGCCACCTTATCATGACCATATTTATCACAAACATATTTTATGGTTTCTTCTCGTCCATCTTTACAAAAATCGACATCAAAGTCAGGCATCGAAACACGCTCTGGGTTTAAAAACCGTTCAAACAACAAACCAAACCTTATCGGGTCAATGTCCGTAATTCTTAACGCCCACGCAACCATAGACCCAGCACCAGAACCTCGTCCAGGACCAACAGGCACATTGTTATCATGAGACCATTGAATAAAATCAGCAACGATTAAAAAATATCCCGCAAATTTCATTGAAATAATAACATCAAGTTCATATTCCAACCTTTTGAAATAATCTTCCTTTGTTGTTGCGACTTTATGTTTTAAAATCCGTCGTTCCAAACCTTCTCTTGCTTGCTTTCTTAATTGCTGAGGTTCATCTTCACTGATTTTTGGCAAAACTGGCCCAAGTCGATTGATTTTAAAATGAGTTCTTTTTGCAATTTTAACCGTGTTTTCCAAAGCTTCGGGAATATCCTTAAAAAGCTCTTTCATTTCCTTTGATGACTTGAAATAAAAATTAAGATTGGACTTTTCACGGTCTTGGTTATCAAGCACAGTCTTATCTTTGATGCACAACATTGCTTCATGAGCTTCGAAATAACTTGTGTCAATGAAAACCACATTATTTGTCGCAACCAAAGGAACATTATGCTCGTAAGCAAGCGAAATCATAAACGGTTCTGATTTTCTTTCTTCCTCAAAATCATGTCGTTGAAGTTCGACATAAATATTTCCATTAAACATATCGTTTAATTTTACAAAATACTCTTTTGCCTCGTCTTCTCTACCCATCA
>JAKJEU010000216.1 GCA_022705265.1 Pseudomonadota bacterium
GATGAAATGTGTATCGCTTTGATATTAGAAGCAATGGATATGCCAGAAGCTCGTAATGGGTTTATTTTGGATGGTTTTCCAAGAACCTTGCCACAAGCAGAAGAATTAGATGTTTTATTAGATAAAAAAGGATTGCATGTTGACATGGCTGTCGATATTCAAGTTCCTGATGAATACATATTAGAGAGAGTCGTTGGAAGATTTTCTTGCATCAAATGTGGTGCTATGTATCATGAAAAATTCAAACCTTTACAAGTATATGGAAAATGTGATGCTTGTGGAAGTACTGAATTTATGAGAAGAATTGACGACAATATTTCGACCATGGCTGCAAGGCTTGCGAAATATCGTGCGTTAACTGCTCCTGTTTTACCATATTATGAGTCAAGAGGTTTGCTCAAATGTGTCGATGGAACAGGTACAATTGAAGAAGTAAAAGAAAAAATAAGGCTGGCGATTGGTCATTAATTATATTTTAACTCTTGACAAAATGTTAATAGCTATTATAATAACCGCCTTGAAACCAGTTTAATAATTAATATATATAATGGAGAAAGAACTTTGGCACGTATAGCAGGTGTAAATATCCCTACAAATAAAAGGGTAGAGATTGGCTTGACCTATATTTTCGGTATCGGTCATTTTAAGTCAAAAGAAATTTGTAAAAAAATTGGTATTCCTACAGAAAAAAGAGTAAGCGAACTTTCAGATGATGAAGTTTTGAAGATTCGTGAATTGATTGATAGTGAATATCATGTAGAAGGTGAATTGCGTCGTGAAGTAGCCGTAAACATCAAGAGATTGATGGATTTAGGTTGCTACCGCGGTTTAAGACACCGTAAAGGATTGCCAGTAAGAGGACAAAGAACTCATACTAATGCAAGAACCAGAAAAGGTCCTGCAAAAGCAATCGCTGGCAAGAAAAAAAGCGTAATTTAGGTTGAAGGAAAGAGAATAGTTATGGCAAAAACAGCTACGACTCAAAAGGTTAAGAAGAAAGAACGCAAGAATATTATTTCTGGCGTTGCTCATGTAAGTTCAACTTTTAATAACACTAAGGTAACTATTACTGATGTTCAAGGAAATACAATTTCTTGGTCTTCAGCTGGTATTTTAGGTTTTAAAGGTTCAAGAAAGTCTACTCCTTATGCTGCTCAAGTTATCGCAGAAGATGCTGGTAAAAAAGCTGCAGAACATGGTATGAAGACTTTGGAAGTTTTAGTAAAAGGTCCTGGTTCTGGAAGAGAATCAGCTTTAAGGGCTTTGCAAGCTGTTGGTTTTGTTATTACATCAATTAAAGATGTTACAGCAATCCCACACAATGGATGCAGACCAAGAAAAAGAAGACGCGTCTAATTTAAAATATAAATTAAGAAACGTGGTGGATTTTAATTTTAATATTTTATTTATGTTGGAGAATTTAAGTGATTCAAAAGAATTGGCAAGAATTAATTAAGGCAAACGACCCTAAGGTTGAAACAATTATCCCTGGAAAAAGTGTAAAGGTTGTTCTTGAACCTTTGGAAAGAGGATTCGGTTTAACTTTGGGCAATGCTTTAAGAAGAATTTTATTATCATCATTGCAAGGTGCTGCTGTAAACGCAATTAAAATCGAAGGTGTTTTGCATGAATTTTCTTCTCTCTCAGGTGTTAGAGAAGATATAACAAACATTATCTTAAATGTTAAAGATATGGTTATTAAACATGATCCAGAATCTGTTAACACTAAGAGAATTTTAAGACTTAAAGCAGAAGGTGCTTGTGAAGCTACTGCGGGAATGATTGAAACTCCTCATGATGTTGAGATCATTAACAAGGACTTAACAATTTGTAACCTTGACCATGATGGTAAGCTTAATATGGAATTTTATATCGGTACAGGTAAGGGCTATGTTGCTTCTTATAATCATCATTTCGAAGATGCTCCTGTTGGTTTGATTCCAATTGATTCAAAATTTTCTCCTGTAAGTAAGGTTTCTTTCAAAGTTGAAAATACTCGTGTTGGTCAAATCACTGACTACGATAAATTGATTTTGAATGTTGAAACTGATGGTTCAGTTGATCCTGTTGATGCGATTGCTTTATCAGCAAGAATTTTACAAGAACAACTTAGAACATTTATTAACTTTGACGAACCTGTTGTTGAACAAGTTTCAGAAGCTAAAAATGAATTACCATTTAATCCTAACTTGCTTAAAAAAGTAGATGAATTAGAATTATCTGTAAGATCTGCTAATTGCCTTAAAAACGATAATATCGTTTACATTGGTGATTTGGTCAGAAAAACAGAAGGCGAAATGCTTAGAACACCAAACTTTGGTCGTAAATCATTAAACGAAATTAAGGAA
>JAKJEU010000028.1 GCA_022705265.1 Pseudomonadota bacterium
TCGCGTGAATCAATTTTTCTTGTTTTTCAACAAAAGCATTTTTTCTTTCATCGGAAATAAATCCAAAATCAATTCCAATTGGAGTTAATCTTTGATCGGCATTATCAGCGCGAATTGAAAGTCTGTATTCGGCTCTCGAAGTAAACATTCGATACGGTTCATCAACACCAGTTGTTATTAAATCATCAATCATGACGCCTATATATGCTTGCGACCTATCAAGTGTAAAAGTTTTTTCAGATTCCAAAGCTTTTAGTCCAGCATTAAAACCAGCAACTAATCCTTGAGCCCCTGCTTCCTCGTATCCCGTCGTTCCATTAATTTGACCAGCCAAGAAAAGATTTTCCATATGTCTTGTTTCCAAAGTTGGTTTTAATCCAGTTGGATCAAGATAATCATATTCAATTGCATAGGCATATTCAAAGAATTTTACTTTTTCAAATCCAACAATGGTCCTTATAAACTTGTCTTGGACATCTTTTGGCATAGAGCTTGAAACACCATTTGGATAGATATAATCTGTATCATATCCTTCTGGTTCAACAAATACATGATGAGTATCTTTATCCGCAAATTTTACAATTTTGTCCTCAAAGCTTGGGCAATATCTTGGTCCTATACTTTTAATTTCACCAGAATACATTGGAGCCCTGTGCAAATTTTCTTGGATAATTTTTTTAGTTTCCAAAGTAGTATTAGTAATATAACAAGAAATTTGTGGGTTTGTAATATCCTTATTCATATAAGAGAATGGTTTTGGAGGATTATCTCCATCTTGTTTTTGCATTACGGAAAAATCAATGGTTTTAGCATCAAGTCTTGGTGGAGTTCCTGTTTTAAGTCTTTTTAACTCAAAACCCATATCCAAAAGGCTTTTTGAAATTCCAACACAATTTACATCGTTAATTCTTCCGCCTATTTTCTTTTCTTCTCCCATATGAATCAATCCATTTAGAAAAGTCCCTGTGGTAAGAATTATGGTTTTTGACAAATATTCATTTCCATCTTTATCAACTACACCTGTTACTTTTTTACCTTCGAAAAGAATTCCTTCAACTGCTTGTTCAATTATTGTTAAATTTTCTTGTTCTTGCAATGCTTCAAGCATATATTTTTTATATAATTGTCTGTCTGCCTGCGCTCTTGGACCGTAAACTGCTGGACCTTTTGAAAGATTTAACATTCTGAATTGAATGCCAGCTTTATCAATAACTTTACCCATTAATCCATCAAGAGCATCAATTTCCCGAACCAGAGTTCCTTTTGCAAGACCTCCGATTGCTGGATTACACGACATTTCACCAATTTTAGAGATTTTATGAGTAATTAATGCAGTCTTTGCACCTGTTCTTGCAGAAGCAGAAGCAGCCTCACAACCAGCATGACCTCCACCGACTACGATTACATCAAATTTATTTTCAATATGTTTCACGTGAAACAATTCCTTTCTATTATACTATTTTCCTATACAAAAGTCACCAAAAATAACATCCAGCAAGTCATCTACTGTTACTGCTCCTGTTATTTGACCTAAATCCCTTGATGCAAGCCTTAAATCCTCAGCTTTTAATGGGAGTAAATTATTGTTCTTTGCCCGAACAAATTATCCAAACAAGATTTCAAAGCTTGTCTATGTCTTTCTCTGGTCAACAAAGTATCATTAATATCGGATAAATCATTAGAAATCTTTTCTGATATTGCTTTCATTAAATTATCAACACCATGAGGTGCTTTAACCGAACATTTTATAAAATCATCTCGGTCAGAATTATCATTCATTACCATATAAGGCAAATCTGATTTAGTAAGAACTTTTAAAACATTGCTTTGATTAAAATCTTTTTCAAAATCATCAGTTGAAAAATCACTTATTGGTTTAAGATATAAAATTAAATCAGCATCTTTTGCAACTTCTAATGCTCTTCTTACCCCTTCGGCTTCGATAATATCTTCTGAATTTCTTATACCTGCTGTATCAAGAAAAGTTATTGGATAACCATCTAAATCGATATATGCTTCGATAACATCTCTGGTTGTTCCTTCGATATCTGAAACTATTGCCACATTTCGTTTTGTTAAGGCATTTAATAAACTTGATTTTCCAGCATTTGGTTTACCGATTATAGCAATTTTATAACCAGTTCTTATTGCCTCGCCATTTGACTTTGTTGACAACATTGTTGATATAGCTGTGGATAACTTGTTAATTAAATTTTGAATCGATACCGTAACATCCTCGGAAACCTCTTCTTCTGGGAAGTCTAAATAAGCTTCAATCCATGCCAAAGACTTGGTTAAATCTTCCTTCCATTCTTCGAACAATTTTCTTTGTTCACCGCTGTATTGTTTTAAGGCAATCTTTCTTTGGAATTCAGTTTCAGCATTAATTAAGTCAATTAATCCCTCTGCTTCGGTTAAATCCATTTTATTGTTCATAACCGCACGACGAGAAAACTCCCCTCTGTCCGCTAATCTTACGCCTTCAATTTCACCCAAAACCTTTGAAAGTCTTTTGATAACCGCCAAAGAACTATGAATATGAAGTTCTAACACATCTTCTCCCGTGAAACTTTTTGGATTTTCAAAAAATACCACCAAACCTTTATCCACGATTTCTTCGCTATCGTAAAACAAAGTATTTGTCATCATTCTTGGAGTAAGATTTTCTTTTTTACAAATTATTTTAAGAACTTCCTTAGATTTTGTGCCAGAAACCCTTATAACCGCAACCCCTGCTTTACCTTTTATAGTTGCAAGAGCGTAAATTGTGTCTTTTTCGTTATACATTTAAAATGCCAAAGCCTTTCCGCCTAAAATATGAGCGTGTAAATGAGGAACTTCTTGTCCGCCATTTTTTCCATTATTAAAAACAATTCGATAACCGTCTTTGTTTAAACCAAGTTCATCAGCGGTTTTTTCAATTGCTTTTAAATAACCTTCCATAAAATCTTTATCAGATGTCAAAGCAAAATCAGTAAAGCAAGTAAACTTACCTTTTGGAACCACCAAAACATGAACCGGAGCTTTTGGATTAATATCATGAAAAGATAAAGCATAATCATCTTCATAAACTTTTTTACAAGGAATTTCACCTTTTAAAATCTTTGCGAAAATATTATTATCGTTATACATATTATAACCTCTTGAAAATATTAAATTTTATACATATCTTAATATATAAAACAAATTAACAAACTTAAAAAGAAAAAAGTATTAAATATCAAGGTATTTAACAAAATCTTTAAATGGAGAAAAATTATGAGTGAATCGTGGCGTGGTACGACTATTCTTTGCGCAAGAAAAGATAATAAAGTCGTTATAGCTGGTGATGGTCAAGTAACTCTTGGCAATACTGTTTTGAAAAATAATGCTAAAAAAGTAAGAAGACTTTATAACGATAAAATCATTGCTGGTTTTGCTGGTGCTACTGCTGATGCTTTTACTTTGTTTGAAAGATTAGAAGCAAAATTAGAAAAATATTCAGGTCAATTAACCCGTGCTTGTGTCGAGCTTGCAAAAGATTGGAGAACTGATAAATATTTAAGAAAGTTAGAGGCAATGATGATTGTCGCTGATAAAGATACTACCCTTTTATTATCAGGTAACGGAGATGTATTAGAACCAGAATGCGGAGTGGTTGGAATTGGCTCTGGTGGTTCTTTTGCTTTATCTGCTGCAAAAGCTTTGTACGATATCGAAGGAATGAATGCCGAAGAAATAGCAATGAGATCAATGAAAATTGCTGCTGAAATATGTATATACACAAATAACAACATTATTATGGAAAAGATATAAATCATGAAAACAACAAATTTAAGCCCAAGAGAAATCGTATCAGAACTTGACAGGTTTATTATTGGACAAGATGAAGCAAAAAAATCTGTTGCTATTGCTTTAAGAAACAGGTGGAGAAGACAACAAGTTGATGAATCTTTGAAAGATGAAATTATACCAAAAAATATCCTTATGATTGGCCCTACTGGTTGTGGTAAGACAGAAATCGCAAGAAGGCTTGCAAAACTTGCTGATGCTCCTTTTATCAAAGTCGAGGCTACTAAATTTACTGAAATTGGATATGTTGGTCGCGATGTTGAAAGCATTATTCGTGATATGGTGGAAATTTCAATTAAGACTACAAAATCTAAATTCAGAGACGAAGTAAAAGCAAAGGCTGAATCGTTTGCGGAACAAAGAGTACTTGATGCTTTGGTTGGAAGTGATAGCAGTGATGAAACAAAAGAAAAGTTCAAAAATAAATTAAGAAATGGCGAACTTGATAACAAAGAAATCGAAATCGAAGTAATTGATAATCAAAATAGTTCTATGCCTACTTTTGATATTCCTGGAATGCCTGGGGCTCAAATGGGTATGCTTAATTTAAGTGATTTGTTCGGTAAATCGGTTAACCTTAAAAAGAAAAAGATGAGCGTTGCTGATTCTTATAATGTATTAATAGCAGAAGAAAGCGACAAATTAATTGACCAAGAAAAAATTGTTGCTGATGCTCTAAAAGCTGTGGAAAGCAATGGTATAGTTTTCATTGATGAAATTGATAAAATTTGTGGCAAAGAAGAAAGACGAGGCGGCGATGTTTCCCGTGAAGGAGTTCAAAGAGATTTATTGCCTTTAATCGAAGGAACAACTGTTACAACTAAATACGGTTTAATCAAAACAGACCATATTTTATTTATTACTTCTGGTGCATTTCATTTATCAAAACCATCTGATTTATTACCAGAACTTCAAGGAAGACTCCCTATTCGTGTTGAACTTAAATCTTTAAATAAAGATGATTTCATAAGAATTTTAAAAGAGCCAGAAGCAAATTTATTAAAACAATACAAGGCTTTGCTTAAAACCGAAGAAGTGGATATAGAATTTTTGGACGAAGCAATTGATGAGATTGCCTCTCTTGCAACCGAAATAAATTCAGAAGTCGAAAATATTGGAGCAAGAAGACTCCATACTCTTTTAGAAAGATTACTCGAAGACATAAGTTTTAACGCAACCGATAATGGTGGTAAAGAAGAAACCATAACTCGTGAAATGGTAAAAGATAAACTTGGAACTTTATCAAAAAATCACGATTTATCAAAATTTATATTATAAAAATTAAGGGGGTTATAAAGCCCCCTTTTCTTTTAAATAGTTAATAACCTTGAGGCCACAGTAAAATATATTATAACCCCAAAGAATCAGCTAAAGTTGTTATCAAAGGACCACTTGCAGTAGCCGGATCTAATTTCAATTTACTTAATAAAAATGGTAAAGTAAATCCAATTAAACTTCCAATTGTTACAATTAAAATCATGGTAGAGGAAACAACAAAAGCTATTTCCATTCCTCCTCTATAATATCCTATAAAAGAAACAGCAAAAGCCATTGATAAACCTAAGCCAATTGATACAAATATTTCTTTTACAAACATCTTTCCTAAATCTTTAAACTCTACATCACCTGTTGCCAAAGCTCTTATCATCAAGGTAGAACTTTGCGAGCCTGCGTTTCCTGCACTGTCGATTAAAAGTGGTAAAAAGAAAACCAAAGCAATGTTTCTTGCTAAAACATCTTCGAAAAAAGCTATACCTGCTCCTGAAAAAATATTACCAAAAACAAGAACAATTAACCAAAAAACTCTTTTTTTATAAAGTGTTAAAAATGAAGCCTTAGAAATATTTCCTTCAATATTTTCAATCGAAGCATTTTTAAGAAAATCTTCTGTTAATTCGTCTTCGACAACTTCAATTGCTTCTTCATTTGTGACAACACCAATCATACGATTATTACTGTCAACAACAGGAATTGAATTAACATCATATTTACTTAATTTTAATGCTGTTTCTTCTTTGCTGTCTGTTTCTTTTGCAGTTATTATTTGTTTATCATAATCAATCAATTTAGATATATTAGTATTAGGAGTTGCAAGTAATAAATCTTTTAAAGATATAATACCTAATATCTTTTTATTTTTATTCAAAACATATATTTCATTTATATTTTCTTTGTCTTTTGCTTTAATTCTCAAAAGATTTATTGCTTGTTTCACATTTATATCATTTATAACATAAACATAATCCAAAGACATAATCGAACCAGTATCTTCTTCTTCATAAGAAGAAATATCAATTAAATCCCTTACTTTTGTATTGATTATCAAAGATTTTATATTATCTTTTCTTTCATCGTCTATTTCACGATAAATATCAGCACTGTCAATTAAATTCATTAAATTTAACAAATCAGCAACTTCATTATCTTTCATTAAAGATATAAGTGATAATTGTAAATCTTTCTCAAAATACGAAAAAATTTCCGCTTTTTTCTTTATTTCTAAACTATTAAGTTTTCTTAAAATCAAATCTTTTTTTAAATCTGATAAACTTACTGCAACATCAAGTGGATGCCTTCTTTTTACATAAAAAGAAAAATTGTTATTGGCAAAAGAGTTCTTAAAAACTTTTTTAGAAAAAAAATTAAATAAAAAAAAGTTATATGACATATTAATCTCCTGTTAAATTATTTTTAATTAAGCAATATCTTAATAAAACAAATAATTTTACAGAATATTGCTTATATCAAACTTATGGGGTGTGGCATTTTTTTCCTTTAAATTTTATTAAAATCAACCCTTATCTATCATATAAAAAATTAAAAAACAATATTAAAACAATATTACTTTTGTCTAATTGACAAAAAAAATTTGCTTTTGTATAATATAAAATATATCATCTTCTTCCCTACAAAGTTTAGGTGGTGGCAAGTGCTTTTTAAAAAAATTGCTTAAAAAAGAGGAATATTTATTATGTATGACTTTCATGGCGAAAATTTAATTGTTTGGAATGACTTTATTCAAAAAGAATTTGAAAAAGACAATAACCTTGCCTATGAAATTCTCCATGATGAAATTCAAGATTATAAAAAAACTGGTGATATTACTTTTGTTTTGAAAAATCTTTCACGAATTGTCGGATTTTTGGGCTTTGCTCATTTCGAGGAAAGAACTGGATTAAATCGAAACATAATATACGGCGTTTTAAATCAAAAAATCGATTTGGATATGAATGTTGTAAATAAAATTTTAAAAGCAATTAATTTTAAAGAAATTTAAACTTGTTCATTTTTATTTTTTAGTTTATAAATGATTGGCATCTAATTTAATTTTTTATGAGATGCTTTATTTTAATGAAATATAAAAATCTGATAACATTTATGCACTTTAATTTTTAGGCCAACGAGCAACTTCGTTGGTCTGTTTTGTTTTATTGATAATTTAATGAGGAAAAAATGAAAATAACCGAAGCACTTACTTTTGATGATTTGTTACTTGTACCACAATATTCTGAAATAACTCCTGATATGGTTAATCCAAAATCATATTTAACCAATGAAATCGTTTTGAATATTCCTTTTCTTTCTGCTGCTATGGATACTGTTACTGAATCAAGAATGGCAATTTGTATGGCAAGAAATGGTGGTGTTGGTGTTATTCACAAAAACCTTTCCATCGAACACCAAGCCGTTGAAGTAAGGCGTGTAAAAAGGTCAGAAAGCGGTATGATAACCGACCCTATTACTATTGGTCCTTGTGATACTATTAAACATGCTCTTGATATTATGGCTGAATTTAAGGTTTCTGGCCTTCCTGTTATTGATGGTGATAAATTGGTCGGAATTTTAACAAACCGAGATGTAAGATTTGTCGAAGATACCGAAAAATCATATGTAAAAGATTTCATGACAAAGGAAAACTTAGTAACTGTAAGCGAAGGTATTTCCACCGAAGATGCCAAAAAGTTATTACATCAATATCGAATTGAAAAACTTTTAGTCGTTGATAAAACCAATCACACGAAATTAAAAGGCATGATTACAATCAAAGATATTAATAAAAATATCGAAAATCCATTATCTTGCCGTGACAGCAAAAACCGACTTATTGTTGGTGCTGCTATTGGTGCAGGAAGCGATAACGAAGCCAGAGTTCAAGCTTTACTTAATGCCGAAGTTGATTTTTTGGTACTTGATTCTGCTCATGGTCATTCAAAAAACATTATCGAAGCCGTAAAAAGAATTAAATCAAATTTCCCAAAATGCCAACTTATTGCTGGTAATGTCGCAACTTATGAAGGGGCAAAAGCTTTGTTTAAAGCAGGAGCAGATACTGTAAAAGTTGGAATTGGGCCTGGTTCAATTTGTACCACAAGAATTATTGCTGGAATTGGTGTTCCTCAAATAACTGCTGTTATGGAAGCTTCTAAGGCTGCAAAAGAATTTGGTCGCCATATTATCGCTGATGGTGGTATTAAATTCTCTGGTGATATTGTTAAAGCTTTGGCTGCTGGTGCTTCTTCTGTGATGATGGGGTCTCAACTTGCTGGTACCGAAGAAAGCCCTGGTGAAATGATAATTTACCAAGGAAGAAATTATAAAACATATCGCGGTATGGGTTCACTTGATGCTATGAAAAAAGGAAGCTCCGAAAGATATTTCCAAGATTCAAAAAGCACAAAATTAATCCCAGAAGGTATTGTTGGAAAACTCCCTTTCAAAGGTTCGGTTAACGATATTTTATTCCAAATGGTGGGTGGATTAAAATCTGGCATGGGATATACTGGTTCAAAAACAATAAAAGATTTACAAGAAAGAGCCGAATTTGTTAAAATATCATCAGCTGGACTTAAAGAAAGCCATGTTCACGATGTTACGATAAGCAAAGAAGCTCCTAATTACAAAACAGAGCTTTAATAAAAATATTTAAGGAGTAAGAAATGTTAGAAGATTTAATTGATAGCTCTTGTTCAAGAATAAAATCTGATTTAGTCATTAAAAATGTTAATATTTTATCCGTTATTACAGGAGAAATTAAACAAGGTGACATAGCAATTAAAGATGGAATTATAACTGGCACTTACGATAGTTACGAAGGTAATATTGAAATCGACGGTACAGGGCTTTTTGCTGTCCCAGGCTTTATTGATTGCCATCTTCACATTGAATCTTCTTTACTTACTCCTTTTGAATTTGAAAGATGCGTATTACCAAAGGGTACTACTACTGCGGTTTGTGACCCTCATGAATTATCAAATGTAGTGGGTGAAAATGCAATTAAATACTTTATCGATTCAGCTTCGAAACTAAATATGGATTTAAGAGTTGGGTTAAGCTCTTGTGTTCCTGCTACCCATATGGAAACTTCTGGCTTTTCGGTATCTTTTGATGAATTGATAAAATACAAAAATCATGAAAAAGTAACAGGACTTGCCGAATTTATGAATTACCCAGGAGTTCTTTTCAAAGACCCTGAGGTTATGAAAAAAATTAAAAACTTTGACCATATCGATGGCCATGCTCCTTTGTTAAGTGGTAAAGATTTGAATGCTTATATCACTGCTGGTATTTCTAATGACCACGAAACAACAAATATCGAGGAAGCAAAAGAAAAAATTGAAAAAGGTATGCATGTTTTTATGAGAGAAGGAACTTTATGCAAAGACCTTAAAAACCTTTATAAACTTGTTAATGAATATAATTCTATGTTCTTATCACTTTGCACTGATGATAGAAATCCTTTGGAAATCGAAGAGGAAGGCCATCTTGATAATTCTATCCGTATGATGATTAAGGGAGGCATTGCCCCTCATCTTGCTTATCGTGTTGCTTCTCTATCTGGTGCTTATGCTTTTGGTTTCAAAGACCGTGGTATAATTGCTCCATCAAAACGAGCAGACATAGTCCTTTTAAGCGATTTAGAAAATGTAAAAATTGAAAAAGTTATTTCAAACGGAAAAATTGTTGAGGAAAAATTATTTCAAAAAGCAAACAAAAAAGATTATGAATTTGCCTTAAACAGCGTCAAAATGAAAAAAGTAAGTGAAGATATTTTCAAAATAACCGATGAAAAAGCTTTAAAACATGTTATTGGAATAATCCCTGATAAAATTTTAACCAACCATTTAATTGTTGACGATATAACCAAAGAAGAAAATATCGCAAAAATTTGTGTATTTCATCGTCATGGTAAAAACAATAATGTTGGTAAAGCATATGTTAAGGGTTTTGAATTTAAAAAAGAAAACTTGGCAATAGCCTCGACCATAGGTCATGACAGCCATAATCTTTGTGTGGTTGGAAATTCTGACCATGATATGATGATTGCGGTTAACGGCATAATTGAAATGGGTGGTGGTTTTATTTTGGTAAGTAATGGTGAAATTATTGCTTCACTTGAACTTCCAATCGGTGGTTTAATGTCTGAACTTAACCATGAACAAGTTGCGGTTAAATTAAAAACACTTAAAACAAAGGCAAAAGAATTAATCACGGGAACCTCTGATATATTCCTTCAAATGGGATTTTTGCCCTTAGCCGTTATTCCAAGTTTAAAACTAACCGATATGGGACTTGTTGATGTCGATAAATTCGAACTTTTATAACCAATTACAAACAAAACCAAAAGCCATAAGTTTTGATTGGGACGGGACTTTGTGTGATACAAGACCTGCTGTTGTCAAGGCTATCAATTTCGTACTTAAAAAATATAATCTTGATAATTGGGAAATAACTAAGTCTAAACGAGATAAAAACAAATCTTTCAAAGAAAACTTCCCAAACTTTTTTAATGATTCATATGAACAAGCTTATATCGAATATTTGGATTATTATGAAAAAGAATGTCTTGATAATGTCAAAATAATCGATGGTAGTGATGTGTTTTTAAAAAAACTAATAAACAGTGGTATTTTTATTTATATCATCTCTAACAAAGAAAAATCGCTCCTTATGAAGGAGGCTATGATACATTTTAATGATATATCCTTTAAAAACATCTTGGGTAATGGTGACGCGATTGAAAACAAACCTTCACCTGCTCCGTTAATAAAAGCATTCTATGAATTATCAATTCCGATTAATTGTGATAATTTTTGGCATATTGGCGATACAAATCAAGATTATGACAGCGCCGTTAAAGCAAATGTTTTACCAATTATGATTGTTAAAGGTAAATTAAAAGAAAAAACAAACTTTGAATTT
>JAKJEU010000217.1 GCA_022705265.1 Pseudomonadota bacterium
CGATTTGGAAATGCCAAAGAGCTGTCCGATAATGCTGCCCTTATCCGCTCTTTACTTTCATCAACAGATTTATTCGCAAGACCAACAATATTAAAAGAAGGAAGTCCTCCTTTTGAAATTTGGACTTGGACATTAACTTCTAAGGCGTCTACTCCGCTAAGACATATGGTTTTTACATAAGAAGTCATTAAATCTTGTCTTTTTTAATTAATAACTTGATGAATAATATTTGTCATCAATTCTTATCGCACCAGGAACCTTCATTGGGTATTCGCTCATTCTTACAAAGCCTTTTTTCTCATAACCTCTGGCACATGTTTCAAGCAAAACATCGCTTTCAGGACGACATACAACAACTTCATGAGAACGAGAGTGTTTAAGCATGATTGGATCTTGATATTCGCATAAATTCGCATGTTGACATCCACTGTATCTTGGATAAAAACATCCTGTTACAAAAAACAAAGCAATTAAGAATACATATCTCATTTTTTAACCCTAGCATAGTTTATTATGTTACTTACTCCACTTACTCTTCTTACAATTTTAAGAACGCCACGCAATTCTTTGGACGAAGAAGCATTACCCATTATATAAACCTTACTTTTATACACCAAAAATCTATAATTATTAAGGTTTATTTCCTTATTATCACTTATTTTAGTTATTATTTCATTAAAAATAACTTCATCAAATTTTTTCAACGAAGATAATGTCGGATTTTTATCAACAACGACTTGATTATTAATTTCTTTTATATCTTTACAAACTTTTAAATCAGAATGTATAACATCAATTTTTTCAACCGCATTAACACCACCAACAATTAAAACCTTACCATCAAAAGAAGCAACATCAAGCCTTGAATATCTTAATATCTTATCTTCTTTTAATGATTTTAAAACACATTCTTTGATAACATCATCATGATTTGAAATTGATAAATCTTCTTTAAAATCATCTTTTTTTTCAATCACACTATCAAGAACAATTTCTTCTTTTACTGGAATAACGCTTTGTTTTGATATTTGTTTATCTTCATCGGCGACAACGACATTAACAACATCGTTATTCGAACAACCAAAAACAAACATCAACAATATAAATGATATTAATTTCATTATTTTTCTTTATCTTCTTTTTTATCTTGTTTAATTTCAATTTTTATATCTTTGAAACTCTCTTTTTTATTATCAATTCTCATGCAATGTCCTTCGATATAAGCACCTGGTTCAATTGCCAAACTTTCATGAGTAACATCGCCAATAACCTTCGCACTACTTCCAAGCATCACAGTTTTTGATGACACTTTGCCACATAACTCACCATAAATCTTGGCATTAGAAGCAGCAACAACACCCTTTACCATTCCAGTAATTCCAATAATTATGGTTGTGCAAGTAATATCACCTTCAACTTTGCCATCAATTTGAATTTCACCATCACAAACAAGGTCTCCTTTAATAACAAGGCCTGAACTTATAATTGATGGTATAGATTTTTTTTGCTTTAAATCAATTTCATCTTTACTCTTTGAAAACATCTTTTTTTACCTTAATAAATTGATAAGGGTTAACAGGATAACCATTTAATCTTACTTCATAATGGAGATGAGCTCCTGTGCTTCTCCCCGTATTTCCGACTTCGCCAATAACATCACCCTCGTTAACTTTATCGCCTTTTTTAACCAATGCAGTTTTAAGATGAGCATATCTTGTTTTTATTTGATTTCCATGATCAACTTCGACCATTATTCCGTAAAACCCCATCTTGCCAGAATATGTTATTTTGCCAGGAGAAGTTATTTTTACTTTTTCGCCCTCTTTTTCCACCAAATCAATACCTTCGTGCAAAGATATTTCACCATTAAATGGATCAAAGCGGTTTCCAAAAGGAGCACTTACATTTATAGTTTTTATAGGTTTTCCAAGTGGAAGTTTACTCTGAATTACCTTTAAAGTATTCCAATTATCAATTTTGCCATACAAAGACTTTGAAGTTTTTTCAAAATCTTCGTTTTTAAGCTCAGGAACATCATTAATAGCATTTGATACAACCGGAATAAAAGGACCTCCTTGTGAAAATATTTCTTCCTTAGCCTTTGAATAAAATCTTTCAAAACTATATCCTGTATTTTTCATTATATCTTTTATCTTAGACATCTTTTTTTCAATTAAATCAGCTTCATCTTCGACAAGTGATGATAGTTTTTCAAAAACTTGGATTTGAATTTTTTGGTTGTCTTTTAAAGATTTTTCAAGTATTTCAACACGCCCTTTTGTTTCATTAAGCTCACTTATTGCTAAATCTCTTCCAATTTTTG
>JAKJEU010000029.1 GCA_022705265.1 Pseudomonadota bacterium
ATGTCTTCAAGTATAACAAATTCTGGTTACTTTGTATTAAAAGAAGATGGTAGAGATAAGTTTAAAACAACATCAGAAAATGCTCAAGGCGGTTCTATGTACTTTGCTAATCGCAATAATTTTGCTCAATTATCTTCAAATATAAATACTAATAAGACTGTTGAGATTGAATCAATCAAAAATGGGCAAGTCGGCGGTAATATGATTGTTTCTAATCCTCATAACGCTGGTAAAATTGAGGTTACTGCTAATTATTCTACATCAAGTCCTGCTCAGAATGGACCAGGTCTTCTCGCAACTAATAGAAGAGATTTAAATACAGTTAAGTTGCATACTAATGCGACAGGAAATACATCTAACTCAGCTGGTGGTAGTTTGATTTTATCAAATACAGTTGGCGGAACTCAAACTCGTGCAGAACTTCTTACAAGTTCTAATCAAGAAGGTACTGGTAATGGTGGTACTTTGGCGATGTATAGTGGTACATCAAGAAATATTCTTGCATCTGCAAAGGGGCCAAATGCAAGTGGTTGGATGTCTGTAAGTCGAGGTAGTTCAAGAGGGGTTGATATCTTTGGTGATTATAATGGTAGAGGTGCTGGTGTCATTTTGACTAATGGTGAAAACTCTAATAATACAGGTCTTGCAACAAGCGTATCAAAGGTTGAAATGTTGGCTGGAGGTCAATACAATGCATCAACATTTAATTCGCCAGTTGTTACCGTAAGAGGTAGTGATAGAGATTCGAATGTAAGTATTTATGGTAATATTAATCAAAGTAACTCTGTATTAGCAGCAGCTTCAAGAAAAGGTGGCGGTATTTCATTTAGAGATACAGCTGGTAATGAAGATACTTTCTTAGTTGGTAATAATAATACGCCTAATGGTGCTGGTGGTTGGGCTAGAATCGGTAATAATGGATCGCAAGGTGTTGATATCTATGCTGATCACAGCGGACAAGGTGCAAAAATGTATGTTGGTGGTGGGGTTAATTTCCATTCAAGTTTTAATGGTAATAATAATCCGTCTATGATTACTGCAAGTGATTTAAGAGCATCTGCAAAAGTTAAAGTTGGTGGTGGAAGTGGTGCTGCTGGTTCTGTTTCTGCTAATACTGTAAAGACTTTGGTTTTAAGTGCAAATAGTTTTAATAACAAAGGTGGTGGTTATATCGGAAATTTCCTTTTTGAACATATAAGACCACATATGGGAAGCTATGCTAGTGCTCCTACTAAAATCGGACATTGGAGATGTATTGTTTCGGAAAAAAACTGCCCTATTTATAATAACCAAGGTGAAATCATCGATTATGTTGGTGCTGAAAGTTATGCAACATGGGGAAAACATAGTGACGTGTTCGCTGGTCGTGTTCATGACTATTCTTTATATGCATATGGTGAAATAACTGTTGATGGGTTTAATTATTCTCATACAAACGATGCAAGACATTTCGGTGAATACGATGTTTGGAGTAGGCCAAGACATACTGTACTTAGCGGTAATAGGCTTCAAACTCAAAAAGGTGTTATGGAAGGACCTTTCTCGGACTCTCAAAAACACTCATATATGACACAATGGCATGATAATTTAAGTGGCAGAAATGATGATGGTCCATGGTCAAAGTGGCAAGCGAATGAATTGTTCCCAGGTCAAACATATTCAGACCAAGTTCCTAGTACATGGAATGGACAAGATCCTAACTATTAATGCTTAAATAAAAATGAAAAGAGGGGATTAAATATCCTCTCTTTTTTTAATGATAAAAAAAGAGGCATGATTTTTATATCTGCCTCTTTTGTTTTATTGATTTTAAGTATTATTATTTTATGCTTTTACTTTTTTGAATTTGCTTAAAATTTTTCTTACCACATTTTGTTTTTTTGGTTGTTTTTTTATGCTTTCTTCTTTTATGTTTGCCATTTCAATCAATTTTTCAACTGCTTCAACCGCTGTGTTAAGGATTTTGAAATGTCTGAAATCTTTTTCATTTGTAAAACCGTGAGAAATTTTATGATTAATCGTATCAATTACTTTATCAAAAATTCCTTTTGTATTTACAACAACTAATGGAAGTGAAGGTCCATTATATTCTTTTTTCAAAGCTGATGCTTTGATTGATTGTTCTTGATTTCTTGCAATAACTTCATAAATTTCATCGTCAGTACCAGTACCACCAGGCAAAGCAACCGCTCCGATAACCTCGATTTTCTTTAAAAATCTTATGGCTTTACGGTTTGTTTCTTTGCTTAATCTTATGTCAGAAAGCCCTTCTTTACCAGTCATCATAAGATGTTTTCTTGCAGGTAATCCTTTGGTTATTATTTGATGGTCTGCAATTCCTTTTGATTCATTTCCATAAGCTCTATCGACTATTAAAAAGTCTTCGGTAGATATTTCAACAACTGTACCGCCATTTTTTTTAAAAGAAGACGCAAAAGCACCCATAACACCATCAGAAGAGCCACCGTAAATTAATATTTCGACACCACTTGATTTAAGTTCTTGCCCCAATTTTTTTGCTTCTTCAACGAATAAAGAGTCGTTACCACTTTTTGAGCCACCAAAAACAACAACCGCTTTATTTTTAGAATTGTTTAAATTAATCACATTTCACCTCTTTAAAAATAATAACCAAAACCTATTAATTATATTATAAAAAGGGCTAATTTGTCAATATTTCCTTTACAAAACTGATGGTTATCTTCCTTTTTAATTGGACAGATTTATCGGAAATTTCGCCAATAAGTTTTGATAAAAAATTAAAAGAGCGTTCTGAATGTTTTGCAATATATTTTATTACATGAGGTTTTGGTAAAATGCCTCTGTCAATGAATTGCTTTATTATGATGGCATTGATAAGGTTATCATCTGGGTTTTCGATGGTAACAGTATTTTGAGCATTAAGTCTTGATTTTAAATCAGGAGATTTAATTTTTAAATTTACAGGAGAAATTTTGGTGGTAATCAAAACTTTTTCATTAAGTCGGTTAAGTTGGTGAAAAAGAATTTCTTCATTAATATTTTCATCAATGTTTTCGAAAATTTTGATATTTTTGTCTCTTTCTTTTAAAACATGGCAAAGATGAGTTTTTCCACACTCTTTTGGGCCAATAATAATCAAAGCAGGAGTATTCCAATTCGGATAATTATCGACCATATTGACCGCAATTTCATTAGATTGGCTTACAAAGAAATTCTCTCTATTATATGCTTTACGATATGAAAGGGGTAAGAGTAATTGATAAGAGTTATTTTGATTCATAAAGCGAGCTTTTGAAATATACGGAAATAGCAAAACGAACCAAAACACCAACAGCAGCAGCAACAGGAAGTGAAATTAAAACTCCAACAAACCCAAAAAGAGTACCTCCTGCGAGTAATGCAAAAATAACCCAAACTGGATGTAATTTTACTTTGTCACCAACAAGCATAGGTATTAATAAATTACTTTCACAAAGTTGAGAAATCGCAAATATAACGCAAACAGCAATCGGTTTGAAATAATCAGTGTCACTTGTCATCGATGCAATTGCGAGCAAAAGGCTTGTGATAAAGCCCACAGACCAACCAACATAAGGTATAAAAGTTATAAATCCACAAAAAATTCCAAGCAAAAGTCCAAATTCAAAACCAATTAATGATAAAGTAATACTGTAATAACAAGCAATTATTAAACAAACCATTGATTGTCCACGGATAAAACCGTTAATCATTATGTCCATGTCTTTTAACAAATTTATTATGGTGTTTCGATGAGAAACAGGAAGAAGAGCCTTTATTTGGTTGGTAAAGGAATGGAAATCTTTTAACATATAAAAAGCAACGACCGGAGTAATGAATATAAGAGATAATATATTAAATAATGCAATTCCTTGTTTAAATATGTTTTTAATTACACCGATTGTAAATTTTACAGCCTCATTAGCATTATCAATAAAAAAGTTTTTGAATCTTTCAATTATTTCTTCTGGAAAATATTCCGAAGCTCTTTTGATAAATTCGGCTGTATATAAAGGTAAATTAGATGAAAATTTTAATATTTGATCTCGTAAAAGAGGAACAACAATAATCAATGCAAGAATAAAAATAAGCGTGCATATGATCGATACAATAGTTGTCGCAGTAGTTCTTGAAAGTTTATATTTTTGAAGTTTTGTAACAATAGGGTCAACAAGATAAGCAAGCAATATTCCAGCAACAAAAGGAAGCAAGATATTTTTAAGAAGTCCTATTGTAAAGACGAAAAAAGCTATAACAAGAATCCATATCATTAATTTTTGAGCTTTATTCATGAATTTTATTCTTTCAAATTAGAGTCATCTTCTTTTATATATGTTATTTCATAAATATCATCTGAAACAAGTTTTATTTCAAGTTCTTTTTCATTAAGAGAGGTTGAAAGGTTATCTAACCCATCAGCAAACCAAAGTTCGATTTGAGCTTTATCCTTTTTAATTGCTTTAAGTTCGATTTTGGTTATGGTCGCAATTTCTTTTAATTTGGATTCGATATTAAGCCAATCAGAAATGCTTGATAAAGGCACGACAACGGTTAAAAAAGTATCATCAGCAATGTTGATAGAGTGAGAATCTCTGTAATTGCTTTCGGTCTTTAATATGTAATTTTTAACAATAGTTTTCAAAGCACTGGCAAGATCGTTTTTATAAGAATAATTAAGTTGAATTACTTCTTTTTCAACACCATTTTCATATTTTATAGCTTTAAATTTTAATCGGTTGCCTAAGTCTTTGATTTCTGCAATTATTACACCACCATTGGCATTATAAAGTTTTTGCCAATTTAAAAAAGCATCTTTGTTTATGCTTAAAATGTCTTTGATATCGATATTTTTTATATCTTCTTCGTTGCCTTCTGGAATTATCAAAGGAATTACAGAATAATCCGCCATAATCCATGCTTTTGCCCAAGAATTTAAAGATTCCCACAAAAATACTTCGTTGGATTGGCTGTAATAAAGAGGGAGGAGGAGATAAGGCTTTGATGGAGCTTGGACAAAGGAAACGCCTAAATCTTTTAAATATTTTTTAATTGATTCTGGTTTGTATCTTATATCAAGGTTTGCGATATATCTTACTTTTGATGTTTTTTCATCAGAAACGCTTATATCTTGAACCATATCAGAAATAATTTCATCAGGAACCTCAGGAAGATTTTCAAAATCCTTTGGTGCTACTATTCTTTCTAATACTTTAAAAAGCCCCAAAGATTGACCATTGGCTATGGCTTGTTTTCTTGCTAATGTAGCATCTTTGTCAACAGCATCCACACTAATGGATAAAGCAGAAAACATAGCATCGTTATCCAATGCCATGCTCTGCTTTACATAAGTCGATATAGTTATTAATAAAGTTAATATTAATAATTTTATATATTTCTTATCCAACAATCTCAGTCTCGCTAAAGAAAAAATTAATTTCCTTTGCTGCATTTTCTAAACTGTCAGAACCGTGTACAGAGTTTGCTTCAACGCTTTCAGCAAATTCTTTACGAATAGTACCTTCTTCGGCAGCAGCAGGGTTAGTAGCACCCATAATTTTACGGTTTTTTGCAACGGCATCTTCGCCTTCTAAAACTTGAACAACAACAGGTCCAGAAATCATAAAGCTTACCAAGTCATTGTAAAAAGGACGCTCTTTGTGGACAGCGTAAAAAGCTTCTGCTTCTGATTTAGTCAAAAGCATTCTTTTTTGAGCAACGATTCTAAGACCGTTATCTTCGAACTTTGTATTGATTTTGCCAGTTAAGTTTCTTTTAGTTGCGTCTGGTTTAATGATTGATAAAGTTCTTTCTTTAGCCATCGTATCCTCTTAAAAATAAATTGTAATTGTGAATGATTAATGTTTTCATCGAATAAATAAAAGATGGTGCCCCTAGCCGGAGTCGAACCAGCACACTCGCAGGAGTAACAGATTTTGAGTCTGTCGCGTCTACCAATTTCGCCATAAGGGCAACGAAAACATTATGAATAATACTATATTTTTTTAATTCGTCAACTGTTTTTTTATTAAATATCAATTTCTTTTACAAAAGTCGCATTATTGCAAATAAATTCAAGGCGGAATTTGGATTCATTCTTGCCCATTAATTGCTTTACAAGGTCAATTACAACTTTTAACAAAGTTCTTTCATTTGGATCCATTGTTGTTTTTTTCAACTGTTCTGCTGGCATTTCTCCTAAGCCTTTGAATCTTGATATAGAAATATTATTTTTGCCTTTGAAAACAGTATTAAGAAGTTTTTCTTTATGTTCATCGGTACTTGCATAAATGCTTTTGTCTTTGTAACTGATTCGATACAAAGGAGGGCATGCAAGATATAAATGGCCATTTTCAATTAATTTTGGCATTTTAAGATAGAAGAATGTCATCAAAAGAGAAGCAATATGAGCGCCGTCGACATCAGCATCGGTCATAATGATTACTTTGTCATATCTTAAACTTTCTTCATCATAAGCATTGTCGATTCCCGCTCCTAAGGCCTCGATTATATTTCTGATTTCTTGGTTGCCTAAAATCTTGTCAATTTTTTCACCAGCAACATTTAAAATCTTACCTCGCAAAGGAAGAATCGCTTGATTTTCTCGTTTTCTTGCTTGTTTTGCCGAACCGCCCGCACTGTCACCTTCCACGATGAAAATTTCTGTGCCTTCTTTTGAAGACTTAGTGCAATCAGCCAATTTCCCAGGCAATCTTAATCTTTTTGTTGCAGAAGCTCTGGATGTTTCATTTACCTTTTTCTTGCTTAATCTTTCCTCGGCTTTTTCATAAACAAATTTTAAAAGCTCATTAGCATTATTCGGATCGCTTGATAAAAAATGATCAAGTTGATTTTTTAAAACAGTATCAATATACCGAGTTGCCTCAGGAGAGTTAAGTTTATTTTTTGTTTGACCTTGGAATTGTGGGTCTTTGATAAAAATTGAAAGCACAACATAAGCATTTGATAAAATGTCATCAGAAGTTATGTCAGGACCTTTTTTATTAACCATTTCGATATATGATTTGAAACCCTTTAAAATCCCAGCTTTAAGCCCGCTTTCATGAGTTCCTCCATCCTTTGTAACGATGGTATTACAATACGAATTTAAAAAACCGCTATCATCTTTTATCCAAGCAATCGCCCACTCAGCATATCCAGCATTATCAGGGAAATCCCCTCTGGCACAGAAAGTTTTTGGAATAACAAGTTCTTTGTTTTCAACACAATAATTTATGAAATCTTCAATTCCATTTGGAAATTTAAAAGTTTCGTTATAACTTGGGCTTTTGAAAATTATTTCAACGCCTTTTGATAAAAAAGCCTTTGATTTTACAAGCTCGTGTAAAACTTCTTCGTCGAATCCTTCTTCGTCTTTGAATATTTCTTTATCAGGTTTAAAGGTAACTTTTGTTCCTCTTAGCTTTGTCTCGCCTATGACTTGGAGTTCGCTTGCGGTTTTACCACGAGAAAATAATTGACGGTGAATTTTGTTTTCGCGATAAACTTCGATAATTAAATCCTCGGACAAAGCATTAACCACAGCCATACCAACACCATGAAGACCGCCAGACATACTGTATGCGTTGTTTGAAAACTTACCGCCAGAATGAAGGGTTGTCATAATCACTTCAAGAGCGGATTTATCAGGATATTTTGGATGAGGGTCGACAGGAATGCCTCGACCATTATCCTTTACAGAGATGAACCCATTTTCAAAAAGTTCAACTTCGATTAAGCTTGCATGGCCAGCAATTGCTTCGTCCATAGAGTTATCAATAATTTCAACAGCCAAATGGTGGTATGCGTCTTTGTCGGTTCCGCCGATATACATACCAGGTCTTTTTCTTACAGGTTCAAGACCTTCTAAGACTTCGATATCTTTTGCGGAATAATTGCTTTTATTAGCGTTGTGTTGTCCAACATTTTCAAGTAAACTCGTCATGCTTTCCCTTAATTTTTAAGATTTTTTGTTTCTGTTTGATTTTTTGAAAATATTTCATAACAAGCAGAAGAATTTTTTATCGTGGTGATAGGATTACCATATCCAGAAGTGAAAAATCCAGTAAATTTTTTTATTTCAGAAGAGTTGAAAATTTTTCCATCATCTAAAACAATCCACTCTTGCCCTTGTTTTATAAAGAATTTTTCATCTTCTTTTTTTGAATTTTTAATTTTTAAATTTATAAGGTCAAATTTATGTTTGTCGGCGTCTAATTCCTTTAAACTTTCGTATGAATTCATTAAAATCAGAGAATCGGTGCAATTTAAAATCGAAGAATTATAATCGTTGTCATAATTGTTGAAAAAATATCTTATATTCCTAAGCAAAGCACCAGCAATATAAGGCGAATGGTTTGATTTATATCTTATTAGTGATGTTTTTATAAAATATAAAAGGCTTTCTTTGTTGTCGATAATATTTTCGATAGATGTAAAAAACTTGTCCAAGTTGTTTAAGAGGCTGTTGATTTCTTTATTAGAGTTATTTTCATTAAAAACACTTAACGCATACCAAAGTTCGTAAGGAGGATATTTATATAAAGCATTTAAAATATCCTCTTGTTTTAAAAGAGTTTTTGCAACATTTACCAAGGTTTCGATAACATAACTTTCGGTTGTGGCAAAGTCCAGCTCGTTATATAACCGCCTAAACCTTGTCATGGAAGCAATCATTAACGAAGTCGCGGAAATTTCGGCTCTTAATTGTTTTTGAAGTAATACTTTTTCGTCATAAGAGAGGTTTTCTTCGTCAACTTTATCGAAATAGGAAATTTGAACTCCGTATTTTCCACTTTTTATTAAATCAGACAAGCCTTTTAACAAAGATTTAAGAGAGTTTTTTACCATCTCATCATTTGGATTTTTTTCCAGATAATCCAGCAAAACCAAAGAAATCTCAGCTTGATGGATTATGTTGTCTGTGCTTGTAAAGGACTTTTTTTCAAAATCATATTCATAATTAAAAAGCCCATTTTCTTTTTGGTTGCTTATAATCGATTTAACAATCAAATCAGGTATAGGTTGTGTTTCTTCTTTTTCCTTTTTATTTACATAAAAATGAAAAACAAGCAAAATAGCGATGATAATCATAAAAAATATGGCGATTACGAATTTTTTCTTCATTTATTTTAAAAAGCCTTTGTTAAAATAATTGTTTATGGGGTATTATATGGTAAAGATTTGGATAAATAAATATAAAATTGGACTTTTTAAGCTTTATTTGATACTAAAATATAAATTGTTTTCGTTGTTTAGGGGTTTTAATGAAATCTTTTATAAAAAAATTAGGCACTTATGGATTTGTTCAATATTTAATTGGATTTATTGTTTATGTTTATGTTTACTTTGTTTTCATAACATGCAAATGGGAAAAAATCGGTCTTGATAATCATAAAAAAGATTTTCCTGGGCTTTTTGCATTTTGGCATAGCAGAATTTTATTAATTCCTTTACTTACAAAAGTTGCTAAGATGGATAAGCCTTTAAAAGCTATGGTTTCAAAACATAGAGACGGTCGTTTGATAACCATTTTTTTAAAATTATCAGGTGTTGCAACAATTGATGGTTCGACTAATCATGGTGGAATGAGGGCTGGATTTGAGACTGTAAGGCATTTAAAGAAAAAAGAAAGTTATATCGGGCTTTGTCCAGACGGTCCAAGAGGCCCAGCATACGAGCTTGGCAAGGGCACGATTGCTTTGGCAAAAATGGCAAAAGTTCCAATTTATTCGATGACTTATGCGGTTAAAAAACATAAGATTTTAAGAACTTGGGATAAATTTATGCTTCCTCTTCCTTTTTCAAAAGGTGTTATGATAATGTCTGAACCTTTTTATGTGAATGAGGGCTCTGATGACGAAGGGCTTGAAAATTTAAGGGTTGAATTTCAAAAAATAATGAATGATGATATGGAAAAAGCTATGTCATTGGTTAAAGATTTATAAGGTTTTAAAGTTATGAAAAATATTGATTTTTTCAAAATATACAAGATTGCAACTTACTTGCTTATTCCTTTTATTTGGGTTTATATGGCGATAAGAAAACAAAAGGGAAAAGAAGATTTATTAAGATTCAAAGAAAGAGCAGGGGTAAATCGTATAAAAAGACCTGAGGGTAAGCTTTTTTGGTTTCATGGGGCAAGTGTGGGTGAAACTTTGTCAATGTTGCCTTTGATTGAAAAATGTTTAAACGAAGATGAAAAACTTAACATTATGGTTACTTCGGGGACAAAAACTTCGGCAAAGGTTTTGGCGGAAAAATTGCCTCCTCGTGCCTTTCATCAATATGTTCCAATTGATTATTATCCTTATGTAAAACGATTTGTTAATCATTTTAAACCTGATGTTGCGTTTTGGTTTGAATCAGATTTTTGGCCAAATATTTTAAAAGAAGCTCATGATAAAGGTGTTAAACTTGTTTTGGTCAATGGCCGTGTTTCGGATAAGTCTTTTTCAAGGTGGAGAATTTTCAAAAGCGTAATAAAACAAGTTTTATCAATTTTTGATGTTCTTATTGCTCAAAGTCGTGAGAGCAAGGAAAGGCTTGAAATTTTAAGCGAAAAGGAGGTTCTTAATTTTGGTAATTTGAAATTTTCTGCTCTTTTTAATATGAAAATCGATGGCGTTAAGCTTAACGATTTGATATCAAAAACAGAAGGTAAAAAGATTTTCTTGGCTGCTTCAACTCATAAGGGTGAAGAAGAAAAAATTATAAAAATCCATCAAAAACTTAAAGCTGATTTTGATAATCTTATCACCATAATTGCACCAAGACACCCTAATCGAGGTGATGAAATCGAAGGTTTGATAAAATCCAGCTCTTTGAATATGAAAAGGCGTTCAAAAGGCGAGGAAATAACAAAAGATACCGAAGTTTATTTGGCGGATACGATTGGAGAGATGGGCGTATTTTATTCTTTGTCAAAAATGGTTTTTGTTGGCGGTTCTTTGATAAAGT
>JAKJEU010000218.1 GCA_022705265.1 Pseudomonadota bacterium
ATCTCGTCTTAACATTTCGTAATAAGCATGGAGATAAAAAGCAAAAGATATAGGTTGAGCAACTTGTAAATGAGTAAAACCAGGCATAACCGTTTCGGTATGGTCTTTTGCCAAAATAAGCAAAGATTTTTGTAAGTCTTTTATCAAAGTTATAATATCTTCGTTAGCATTTCTTACAAACATTTTGAAATCGGTTGCGACTTGGTCATTTCTTGAACGAGCGGTATGAAGTTTTCCCGCAACATCGCCAATAATTTTTTTAAGTCTTGCTTCAACATTCATATGAATGTCTTCAAGTTCGATTTTAAAAACAAAATGACCTTCCTCAATTTCTTTTAAGATTTGAGTAAGGCCGTTCACAATCAATTCGCATTCGTTGGCCGAAATTATACCTTGTTTTGATAACATTTTTGCATGAGCAATGGAACCTGTTATATCTTCGCGGTATAAGGTTTTATCAAAGCCAATCGAAGCGTTGATTTTTTGCATTAAAAGAGCGGGAGATGTGTTAAATCTCCCACCCCACATAGAGTTCTTAGCCATTTTTATTAAGCTTAGATTTCAATTTAGAGTTAGCAATCAAACGGTTTGCACATACTCTGATGAAGCCTTTGCTGTCATATTGGTCGAAACCACCGTGAACATCCATAGACGCGATATCGCTGTCATATAATGATGTTTCAGAAGAACGAGCAACAGCATTAGCATTACCTTTGTAAATTTTAACAGTAACATCACCGTTAACATTTTTTTGGCAAGCGTCGATTGTAGCCATTACAACATCGAATTCAGGAGCAAACCAATAGCCGTTATAAACATATTCAGCAACTTTAAGACTTGCTTCTTTTTGAATTTTAAGAACTTCTCTGTCCAATGTAAGACCCATAAGATCAAGATGAGCTTCTCTTAAAATATGGCCTCCTGGGGTTTCATAAACACCACGAGATTTGATACCAACATAACGGTTTTCAACCATATCAAGTCTTCCAACACCGTTTTCACCACCAACCTTGTTAAGGTACAAGAACAATTCAAGTGGATCAGTGATAACAGTTTTGTCATCAAGATTTTCAACCTTATAAGGAACGCCTTCTTTGAAATAAAGCTTAATTCTTGTAGCTTTATCAGGAGCTTTTTCAGGTGATACAGATTTAGAATAAACATATTCAGGACATTCCATAGCTGGATCTTCTAAGATACCAGATTCATGTGAAATGTGGAGAAGGTTATCATCTTCACTGTATGACTTTCCTTGGGTTTTTTTGATTTCGATGTTATGTTTTTCAGCATAAGCAATCATATCAGGTCTTCCTTGGAATTCGTTTAAAAATTCGTAATCTTTCCATGGAGAGATAATTTTAATGTCAGGTTTTAACGCAAAAGCAGATAATTCAAATCTTACTTGGTCATTACCTTTACCAGTACAACCGTGTGCAATGTATTCAGCACCTTCTTCATTTGCAATTTCAATATGTCTTTTCATGATCAAAGGTCTTGCAATAGAAGTTCCAAGTAAATACCTGTCTTCATAAATTGCAGAAGCTTTAAAGCAAGGGAAGATATAATCAGTTACAAATTCTTTTTGAAGGTTTTCAACATAAGCCTTAGTAGCCCCACATGCTAAAGCTTTTCGTCGTACTGCCTCAAAGTCATCATCTTGACCAACATCTGCGGTATAGGTTATCACTTCATAACCTTTGTTAATTAACCACTTTAATATTACTGAAGTATCAAGTCCGCCGGAATAGGCAAGGACAACTTTAGGTTTAGACATTATTTATTTTTCCTTTTCTAAAAATTATTAATAAACGATTCCTGACAGTAGAGCTAAAATTGCAGGAATCAACTTTCTATTATAGCGAAGTTTGCAACATTTTCCATCATTTTCGTAATTATTTTTAAAATATTTAAACGATTAGTCCGTGAAGGAGCATGTGAGCAGTTTACAGTAACCCTATCAAAGAAAGCATCAAGAGGTTTTCTTATAAATGCAAGTGCATTCATAGCCCCTTCATAGTCTTTGTTTTTAAGGGATTCTGTAACTTTGCTATTGGTTTTTGTAACAGCATCAAAAAGTTCGCTTTCTTCAACTTGTGCAAGCAAAGATTTATCGACTTCGCCATCATATGTGCATCTGTCTTTTGTTTCTTCGATTCGCAAAATGTTGAACGCTCTTTTATACGCTGCCAAAAGGTTTGCACCGTCATCAGTTTTAAGAAAACTGTTTAAAGTATCGACCTTTTCGATTGCCTTTGTTAAATCGCTGTCATTTTTAAGACTTACAACAGCATTAACATAGTCATAGCTTAT
>JAKJEU010000219.1 GCA_022705265.1 Pseudomonadota bacterium
AATCGATTTCCTTTGTGATTTCGTCGTTAATGTGGCAAGAAATTTCATGACTTATTTCTTTGAAATCCTTGGCATATAAGTTAAACATAAGATTTAAGTATTCGTTATCAAAGTTTTTAATTTCACCAGTTTCAAAAAAAGCATGATAAAGATATTTTGCAATTAAATTTTGAGGTTGTTCTTTTACCCAAGTGTTGATAAGCTTTTTTGCCTTGTCTTTATCAATATCCTCAAAAAGTTCAATCAAACAAGAAGCTGCATTAACGCTTATGTCGGTTTTATTAGGTTCATAATATATAGCAGTTAAAAATAACCCCAAAGCGTCTTCAAGCTCGCCAATTTCCTTCATGATTATGGCAAGATTGTTCATGGTTTCGACATTTCTTGGTTCCAGTTGGATTGCCAAACGATAACTTTCCAGAGCTCCTTGAATAAGGGAAAGCTTATATTGAACCACCCCAAAATTTGCATGAGCTTTTGCATTTTTTGGATTAATTTCAATCGACTTTTTTAAATTTTCGTGAGCTTCCCAAAGCATATCTTTTTTGAATAATACAGAAGCATAGCTAAACAAATAGTCGGCATCGTCTTTTCGTATTTCCAAAGCTTTTTTATAATCCAAAATGGCTTCGTCATATCCGTGCAAAGCTTCGAAACAAAGCCCCTTGCCGTGATAATATTCCGACATTCCGTCATTTTCTTCGATTAAGGAAGCATATTCGGTTAAGGCTTCTTCAAATTTTCCCATTTGTCTTAAAGAACAAGCCACATTATATCTTGCAATTTCATAATTTTCGTCAATTTTCAAAGCTTTATAAAAATATTCCAAAGCTTTTTCATGGTCATTTTTATCCGCATAAATAAGCCCGATATTGTTTATGGTTGGGACATTGTCGACTAATTCTTTATCTAATTCTTGGTAAATTTCTAAGGCGTTATCCAGTTCGCCTTTTAACCTTAAAATATTTGCGATATTAATTTTGATTTCGATATTTAAAGGGTTAAGTTCATATGCTTTTTTATAGTGGTCATATGCTTCGTTGAGGTTGCCTAAATCTTGACAAGCAATTCCAAGCCCCACCCAATAATCGGAAACTTCTGGGGCATATTTTGTGGCATTAAACAAAGCCTCGCAAGCAAGGTCATATGCCTCGTGTTGCCAAGCCAGCATGCCAAGGTAATACCAAGCTTTGGCATCTTTTTCATTGTTATCAAGGATTTTTCGATAAAGCATTTCAGCCTCGTCGAAAAATCCTTCCATGTGTAATTTTATGGCTTCTTCAATCATTATTCTTGTGATGAAATTAATTTATCCATAGCATTTCGTTCTTTGTCAGAATATTCAGGAGTAGTTTCTTTTTTAACTTCCTTTGCCTTTGCTTCTGGAGAATTTAATTTTTTCAAAACTTCTTCTTTTGTTTCTTCTTCAATTTCTTGTTTTTTCTCGTCTAATACTTTTGCGGTATTGTCTTTCATATCGTCAAGTTTTTTAAAGAATTCTGGGAATTGGTCTTTTGCATAATTTACACCGCCAACAAGGTAAGAAGCAGTCAAACCTTCTTTTTCGTTGAACACAGTTTTTTGAAGAGTAGGAGTAATAACGCCAAGGAAAAGATAAGCCACAGCGATTAATATAAAGCCTCTTAAAAGACCGAAAACAAGACCAAAAATACGATCCAAAGCATTAAGAGGGCTGGTTCTTACTTTGCTTGTAATAGCATATATGATGAAAGCCATGATGACCAAAACGATAACCGCAACCCCAATACCAAGAGCAAATTCAAAGGCTCCTGATTTGTCGGTGAAAAATTCTTTCATTAAAATTGGAGTTAAATAAATCATTGCCACAGCAGATAAAGCCCATGACAAAAGCCCAAGGATTTCTTTTACAAAACCACGGCAAAGGCCGATTAATAATGAAATTCCTAAAATTCCTAAAATTACATAATCAAAATTGTTTAAAGTCATATTCGTATCATCCTTTAATAAAAAGTGTTGTAAGCGCCATTAAATTGCCAACTTCTTTAATGTTAATATTAAAACCTTTATTTTCGGTTTCTTTTTTGTTTGTTTTTAATTTTGGCATAATTACTCGTTTAAATCCAAGCTTTTCTGATTCTTTTATTCGTTGTTCGGTCAAAGGAACCGCACGAATTTCCCCAGAAAGCCCAATTTCTCCGAAAAATACAGTATCAGGAGGGGTTGGAACATCGGAAATTGACGACAATATCGCTGATGCCACCGCCAAATCGGCGGCGACTTCTCCAACCTTAATTCCACCTGCG
>JAKJEU010000220.1 GCA_022705265.1 Pseudomonadota bacterium
CCACCAGCTAAGAAATTAGGAGGAGGAGGGAAGTTTTCTTGTTCTTTTTTCTTTTCATCATTATCAAGGGCAAAGGTTTCAGAATTTTTAACAAGATCTTCAAGCTCTTTTTCATTGTTTGAAATTTCATTTTCAAGTTCAATGTTTGCAAAAGGAGAGCTTATTTTTTCTTCTTTTTTTACATTTTCAGTAATGTCTGGCTCAACTTCTTCAAGCATATTTGCGTCGATGTCATTTTTTTTACCAGCAAAAGGAGACTTAACTTCTTTTTTTACTTCTTTTTTTACTTCTTCAAGCTCATAAGGGCTAAGCAAAAGATTTTCATCGATTTCCATATCTTTGAAAGGCGAATCGACAACTTTCTTTTCTTTTACCTCAACTTTTTCTTCTTTTTTTACTTCTTCACTATTATTAATATCTGACATCTTACTATCATCCCTTGATTAACTTTTAAGTTGCATTTATTGTAATATAAAAAATATATAATAAAAACAGTTAAGATTCTATTAGTTAAAGGAAGAATAGTCAATGGCATCTACACCAATTAATTCAATTTTTGATGGTGCAAAGTGGTTTTTAGATAGAGGTGAAGAACAAAATGAGTATCTTCAACCCTTGAAATTAAACGGATTAATATATCTAAGTCAGGCTTATTATGCGGGATTAAAGGCTGGGGCAAAACTTATGCCGGCTTTTTTTGTGGCGCATGATTTGGGTCCCGTTGATCCAAATTTATACAGAGCCTTAGAGCAAAGACAACTTAATGTTTTTTATGAGCCCGTGGTCGGAGAGGCTTTGTTGTTAATCAAAAGTGTTTGGAAAAAATATGGAAGTATGCCAACAAACCAACTTACAAAAGAGCTTAAATCCCATGCTCCATACAAAAATTCGTATAATCCGAAAATAAGGAATAACGAAATTCCGTTAATCGAAATGGCAAAATTTTATGGAAATCTTAATAAGCCTAAAAAAGAAGTTGGAAAACCAAAATTTTTAAGAACTCAAAATGGTGATGTTGTGAATGTAACTCAATGGATGCCTAAGAAAAAAGGAATATAAAATGCAAGAAATTGAAAAAAGATTACTTGAACTTGAAAAAAAAGTAAAAAAACTTAATTTAACCGTGACCGTTTTATCAACTTTGTTCGTTATGGCGGTGGGTTTTGGAAAAATTTCTTTTGAAAATGCTTCTTATGCTCAAAAAATAAGAAGAGATACACCCGATGTTGCGACATCTTCGATTCCTAATCAATTTGGTTATGGACAACAAAGTAACCCAAGAGTTATAGAGGCAGAAGCCTTTGTTTTAAAGGACAAAAACGGAAAATTAAGAGGAATGTGGTCGGCGGAAAGTAATAATACTACTTTTGCCTTTGCATATAAGGAAAAAGATCCTTCAATCGTGATGTCTGTTGGTGATAATTATGCATCTTTGGCATTAAATGATGAAAGAAATAACAAGGTTTCTCTTGGAGTTAATAATAAATTCCGTTCAATTTCCATAACTGATGATAAAGAAGGAAATCGTTTTTATGTTGGAGCAACTGATGAAAATACGGTATCGGAATTATTGGCAAAAAAAGAAGTTAAGGTTTCGGTGTCTGGAAAAGAGAGTATTAAAATCGAGTCGCTTGGCGAAAAAGTTAATCTTGTCTTAGGGGAATTAAGAGGTTCTTTGATAAATCTTGGTTTAGACGGTTATAAAATGGCTTTGTCTTTCTTTGATAATATGAAGATTGAGAACTTGCGAATCGAAACAAAAAATGGAACAAGTGAAATTGTTATAAATTCTCCTCTTTTTGAGAAAAAGAAAACCATAGGGTTAGCCGATGAATAAGAAATATATATTTGTAATTTTCATAATTTTTTTGGTTTTATTAATAAGTGCAATATTTATTTTTATGCCAAAGGGAAACGAATCGGTAATTGCGATTGAAACCGAGGGTAAGGTTTCCATAATGAAAATTAAGGTGGCTAATGAGGAAAAAGAGCGAATTAAGGGCTTGATGTTTGTTAAAAGCCTTAGCAAATATGAAGGAATGTTTTTTATCTTTGATAAACAAGAAGTCATAAAAATGTGGATGAAGAATACTTTTTTGCCTTTGGATATGGTTTTTTTCGATGAAAAAGGACTCGTGGTTAATATTAAAGAAAATGCAACTCCGATGTCTTTGGATGTTATCTCTTCTGTAAACCCTGCTCTTTTTGTACTTGAATTAGAGGCTAAAAAGGTATTAAAATATGGGATAAATGAAAAAAGTCGTATTTTATATGTAAAATAT
>JAKJEU010000221.1 GCA_022705265.1 Pseudomonadota bacterium
CCGCCAAAGCATCAGCATATTTTTGCACCGACATACAATTTGCTATCCCAATCTTTTTTATCCCTGAGTTTTTTGCAAATTTTACTAACTCGTCCAACCTTGACTTGCTCAAAGATTTATAAGTATTTGCCATTGTTTCTTTGTCTGTATTTGAATATTCCATTATTTTTCTCTTATTAATTCTATGATTTTTTTTACCTCATCGTTGCTTAGAAAATAACAAACCTGAACTCCTTGCCTTTTGCAATCAATTATTTTCGATTTTTTCATTATCGCCAAATGTTGAGATATTACAGGTTGAATGATATTAAGCTTTTCGCTCATTAAAAGCACATTACATTCTTGTTTTTCATAAAGCCCCATTGCAATTTTTAACCGAATTGGGTGAGATAATGCTTTAAAAATTTTAATAAAATCGTCTGTTTTAGTCATTGTTTATTTTCTTTGCTCGATATGTATGAAAAACAATATATATAAAAAAACATATATTTCAAGACAATTATTTAATTTTTTAAGGTTTGTATTTTGCAAAAGTAAGATTTTCCGCAATTGATATGCATAAATCAAGGTCTAATTTCGCTCCTTTTAAATTAAGAGACGAAAAATTAACCCCATCAAATTTTGAACTTCTTAAATCTGAATCTTTGAAATTAGTTTTGTTGAACAAAGCTTCTTTGAAATCGCAATTATTTAATATCGATTTTGTGAAATTAACATTTTCAAAACTTGCACCCGCAAAATTTATGTTGTTTAAAATTTGTTTTGAAAAATCCACACCCAAAATCTCGCAATAAGAAAAATCGCAATCCGTAACATCATCAAGCTTGTCAACATTGGTAAAAGAAGAGCCCGTCATTTTACAATCTTTGAAACTTGCACCCAAAAATTTTATGTAATTAAAGCTTGAATTCAAAAAACCGCAACTTGAAAATTTAACATCATTCAACTTTGCAAATGAAAAATCACATCTTTCAAACACACAAGAATTAATTTCATAAACATAAGAAAAATCAGAAGATTTGAATTTGCAATTAACAAATCGCTTTGAATTTATTATTTTGTCTTCGAATTCTTGTTCCGAAAAATCTTTGTTTTCATAAAGTTCTTTTTCAAAAATCATTTTAAATTTTCCGTTCCAATGTTTCGTTTTAACAATTCCAACCCCATTTTATGGTAATTTTCATTTTCACTTATGCAATATTCGGTCAAAACAATCGGTCTTATATTATGTTCCATCAAATCCATCGCGGTTTTATAAACACACGCATCAGTATCCGCCCCGCAAAGGTGAATTTCATCAAAATTTTGCATTTCTTTGATATAAGAAGAATAAATATTTTTATCAAAAACATGAGCATGAAAAACAGGCTTAAAAGCAAGCTCTGTATCCTCGTATCCTTTAAAAACTTTGAACCTTAAAAGCGGAGAATTTTCATTAACAAATCTTGACACAAAAACGATCGCATAATTTTGTTGTAATTGTTCAATCTTATTTATAAAACCCTCATCTTTTACCGAAGATTTTTGAACATCAATTATTAACAAAGCTTTTCTCAAATTATTCTCCTTTAAAAAAATGGATTAAAAATCAAAAGTATGATATATTAAAACCAGATAAAAAAACAACCATAACAAAGATAAAAAAACAAACAAAGTAATGAACCAAATTACATATTCTTTGATAACAAACGATACGATAAAAGTCGTATTTTCTGGCGATTTTGTAAAGTTTTCTTATGACGAAGGCTTGCGTCGTGATTTTTTTGATAAAATAAAAAACGAAAGTATAAAACAAATCAATATCAAAGGCGAAAAGATAGGCGTTTGGGATTCTTCTTTGGCGATTATTGTTTTTAAAATCATGGAAATTGCAAAAAAAGAAAATAAATCTGTGGATTTAGACGACCTTCCAAAAGGTTTAAAAAATTTAATTGAATTAAGTTTAAAAGTCGACCGTAACCCGCCTTCGTTTGATTGTAATGGTTGCAATATTTTTGATAAAATTGGCATAAAAACTCTTGAATACATTGGTTCAATTAAAAATGTGATAAGTTTTTTCAAAGAGGTTATTGGGGCTTTTTTACGATTTTTGGTGGGCAAAGCTTGTTTACGAAAAATTGACCTTGCTTTTTGTTTAGAAGATTGTTCGTACAAATCTTTGCCCATCGTTGCTTTGATAAGTTTTATGGTCGGTATGATTTTGGCGTTTGTTGGGGCGGTGCAATTAAAAATATTCGGGGCTCAAATTTATGTTGCAAGCCTTGTTATGGTTTCGATGGTC
>JAKJEU010000030.1 GCA_022705265.1 Pseudomonadota bacterium
ATTTTAAATGCTTTTATCGGAATTAGAAAATAAAAAAATAGCCATTTGGGGAATGGGAAGAGAAGGTCAAAGCGTTAAAATGGCTTTGAAAGGTAAGGGAGTTGTGTTGATTGACAAATCTCTTGAAACCGAAACTTTGGAAAATCTTACAAGAGTTGATGTGGTTATAAAATCTCCTGGTATTTCAAGGTTTCATCCGCTTATGTTGGAAGCATTAAAAAGTGGTGTGAAATTTACCACAAACACCAACATTTTTTTATCAGAATGTCGCAAGTTGGAAAAACGCCCAATAATTATCGGGGTTACGGGGACAAAAGGAAAAAGCACTACAAGCTCCTTGATTTACCATGGGCTTAAAAAATTGGGCAAAAAAGTAATGTTAGGCGGAAATATTGGTAAACCTTTGCTTGATATATTGCCTTTTGTTAATGATCTTGAATATGTCGTTTGTGAATTATCAAGTTATCAATGTGCCGAACTTAATAAATATTTGGATTACTCAATTGTTCTTAACCTTTATAAAGAACATATCGATTGGCATTTATCTCATGACCAATATTTTAACGATAAGCTTAATATTACTAATTATTCTTTGGCAAATCCGATTGTTAATTTCATGGACGAAGAAATAAAGACAAGGTTAAAGGGCAAAAATCTTACATATTTTAATAAAGAAGAGGAACTTTGTTATAAAGACGAAGGATATTATTATCATTCACAAAGGATTTTGGACAAAGACGATGTTAATGTTATTGGTGACCATAACCGTGTTAACTTTTTAAGCATTTTGGCTTTGTTTAAGAATTTGAAAATCGACCTTAATAATTTAAAAGGCATCTTTGATGATTTTAAACCCTTGCACCACAGATTAGAAAAGATAGCGTTTAAAAACGGCATAACATATATAAATGACAGCATATCAACAACCCCAGAAACCACGATAGCAGCTCTTAACGCTTTTTTACCAAATAACATAATTTTGATGGTCGGAGGTTATGACAGACAACAAGATTTCTCGCAACTCGTGGAATTTATTGGTAAAAATGAAGAAAAAATAGCGGTAATTTGCATGTATGAGACGGGAAAACGACTCTATGAAAAAGTAAAAAATAAAAAAAATTATCATTATTTTGAAAATTTATTGGACTCGTGGGAATGCGTTTTGAGACTCCAAAAAAAGGACGACTATGTGCTTCTATCCCCCGCATCTCCTAGCTATGGGCATTTTAAAAACTTCGAAGAAAGAGGTGAAGAGTTTACAAGACTCGTTAACCGTTAACGATTCGTAAACCATTTGTTAAATATTTAGTCATCTTTTCTTCTTATCCTTAATTCATAAGGTAAACCAAAAAAACTATTTATGAATAAAGAGGGGAAGATAAGATGAAAACGAATGTAATTTTAAAAGGCGACAGTATCGAAGTAATGAATTCAATGGAAGCAAATTCAGTTGATGCTATATTCGCGGATCCTCCATACAACATGCAATTAGGCGAAGGATTAATCAGACCAGACAACTCCATCGTTCAAGGCGTTAATGATAATTGGGATAAATTCCAAAGTTTCAGAGCATACGATGAATTTACTTTTAAATGGTTATCAGCAGCCAGAAGAGTTTTAAAAGAAGATGGTTGTTTATGGGTTATTGGTTCATACCACAACATTTATCGCGTCGGAAGTATGTTGCAAGATTTAGGTTTTTGGATTTTAAACGATGTTGTTTGGGTAAAAAACAATCCAATGCCTAATTTCAACGGAACAAGATTTCAAAACGCTCATGAAACTATGCTTTGGTGTTCAAAATCTCCTAAGGCTAAATATACTTTCAATTACGAAGCAATGAAAGCTATGAACGAAGACAAGCAAATGAGAAGCGATTGGCATTTATCAATTTGTAGCGGTAATGAAAGATTAAAAGACGAAGAAGGTTCAAAACTTCACTCAACACAAAAACCTGAATCTTTACTTCACAGAATTATTTTATCCAGCACAAACGAAGGCGATGTAATCCTTGACCCATTCTTTGGCACAGGAACAACAGGGGCTGTTGCAAAAAAACTCGGCCGTAAGTTTATCGGAATTGAGCGAGAAGAAAAATACATCAAAGGTGCAAGAAAAAGAATTATGTCTATCGACCCTTTGGATAAATCTTCCTTAGAAGTTACAGTCAAAAAAGTCGAACCAAGAGTTCCATTTGGCACTTTAATTGAACACGGAATGCTTAAAGCAGGTGATTGGTTATTTGATGCAAAAAGAAATTTCGAAGCAAAGGTAAGGCTTGACGGAACTTTGAAAACCAACAATTTCGAAGGCTCAATCCACCAAGTTGGCGCTCATGTTCAAAACGCTCCATCATGCAATGGCTGGACTTTCTGGCATTACGAAAGAAGAAACGATTTAACCGTGATTGATGTATTAAGACAAAAGATAAGAGAAGAGCTTTACGCACAAGCAGCATAATAAATTTATTGCTTTTATTAAAAACCCCATTGTTTTTATTTGCTAAAATGTTATCTTAATTCCAAAAGATAAACAAAGTTAGTGGTAAAATAAGTGGGGTTTAACATTTAATGAAATATAAAGATTTCAGAACAAAAGGCACTTATGCGACCATCGATTTGGGGACTAATAATTGCCGTCTTTTGATTGCAAAGGCGGACAGAAACGGGTTTAGACCAATCGAAATTTTTTCAAAAATAACCAAACTTGGCGAAGGTTTGGCAATTAACAACTGTCTTTCGATTAAGGCGATGAAAAGAACCATATCGGCATTAAGTGTTATGGCGGAAAAGCTTAACAAACGCCCAATTTCACAAGCAAGGTTCGTTGCAACCGAAGCGTGCAGACGGGCGGTCAATGGTGATGAGTTTATTGAAAAAGTATTCGAAGAAACGGGAATGACTTTTGAAATAATTTCACCCGTGGAAGAAGCAAGGTTGGCGGTTACTGGTTGTGTTCCGTTGCTTAATAAATCATCAAAAAATGTTTTGGTATTTGATATTGGAGGTGGCTCGACCGAGGTTTCTTTTGCAAAAATTCTTGATGATAAAAGAGTAGTTTTAGAAGGAATGGTATCAGTCCCGATGGGGGTTTTAACCATAGCCGAAGGTTTTTTAAGCAACGAACTTTTGAAATCGGATTACAATGTTGTGGTGGAAAAAGTTGCAAGTTTTTTAAAACCTTTTGATGATGAATACAAAATATCTTCCTTAGTTCAAAACAAAGATTTGCAAATGGTTGGAACTTCTGGGACAATAACAACTATTGGTGCTTTTCATCTGGGGCTTTCTAAATATAAAAAAGAATTAATTGACGGCATGGTTTTAAGCACCGAAGATGTTAAAAAAGAGAGAGAAAAGCTTCTTTTGATGACAAAAAATGAAAGATTAAACGCAAAAGTTATTGGTAAACAAAGAGAGCGGTTGATATTGCCTGGTTGTGCTATACTTGATGCGATATGTCGTTTTTGGCATGTCGATAAAATAACCGTAGCGGATGGAGGATTAAGAGATGGCATCATAATGGATTTGATGCAAAGAACAAGGAATAAGGTTGTTTATGAAAAAAGAAAGAGTTAAAACAGCAAAAATGAGGTCGACAAGCTCAACAAAATGGCTTCAACGACAACTTAACGACCCATTTGTGATGAAAGCAAAACAAGACGGTTATCGTTCTCGTGCTGCTTATAAGATTATTGAAATTGATGAAAAATTCAAAATTTTCAAAAAAGGCGCAAAAGTCGTGGATTTAGGGGCAGCCCCAGGTGGTTGGTCTCAAATTGCGGTTAAAAAAGTTGGCGAAGATGATGAAAATCCAAATGTTTTGGCGGTGGATATTCTTCCTATGGGTTCGATGTTTGGGGTAAAAGTCATGACTATGGACTTTTTATTAGATGATAGCGAACAAAAAATCATCGATGCTTTGGGTGGGGTTAAGGCTGATATCGTGATGAGCGATATGGCGGCAAATACCACGGGAAATCCTAAGCTTGACCATTTGAAAATTATGACTTTGCTTGAACTTGCTTATGATTTTGCAAAAAAAGTTATGGCTTTTAATGGTTGCTTTATTGCGAAAATCTTCCAAGGTGGAACGGAGACTTCTTTGCTGGATCAAATCAAAAAGGACTTTACCACCGTAAAGCATTTCAAACCTAAATCTTCAAGGCAAGAATCAAGAGAATATTATGTGATTGCAAAAGGTTACAAATGGAAAGAATAATCGAGGTTTTGGAAAATTCTTTTTTAATAAAAAAGCCAGTTGATAATTATTTAAAAGGATATTTCCGATTTAACAAAAACTTTGGCTCAAAGGACAGGTCTTTTATATCCGAGGCGGTTTATGGAGTGATAAGAAATTATAAAAGACTTCAAATTCGCACTAACTCTTCTGATATTAGGGTTTTGGTGAAATCATATCTTGAAAATAATGAATTTGATAAAAATGTTTTGGATTATCCTGACTTTTTAATAAAAAATGTTAACCACGAAGATTTGCTTTTTATGCAAAATAATAACGAGCCTCATGTTGATATCCGAGTTAATACTTTGAAATCTTCGGTTGAAAAAATCATGAAGGAATTAAAACCTTTTAACCCAATAAAGCTTGGTAAAGTATATAACGGAATAAGGATTAATAAACGGGTGGATTTTAACACTTTGAAATCTTTTAAAGAGGGGCATTTTGAAATCCAAGACGAAGGTTCGCAAATTGTGGCGGGCATGATAAATTCTTCGAAATCTATTCTTGATTATTGTGCTGGGGCAGGCGGAAAATCTTTATTCATGGCGGATAAAATAAAAAACAAAGGCGAGATTGTTTCATACGACATTTACCCTGAAAAATTGGAAGAGCTTAATAAAAGAGCAAAAAGACAAGGAATAACCATAATCGAAACTAGATATCCTTTTGATAATGAATTATTTGATACAGTTATTGCCGATGTTCCTTGTTCTGGAACTGGGACTTTTGCAAGGAATCCTGACGCTAAATGGCGACTTGTGGAAAGTAAGGTTGAGGATTTAATAAAAACGGGCAGAGAAATCTTGGAAAAGGTTAAAAATAATGTAAAATCTGGCGGTTCGTTGTCATATATTACTTGTTCTTTGATGGATATGGAAAATATCGAACAAATTAATTGGTTTTTATCGAAAAATAAGGATTTTGAACTGTTAAACCAAAAAACAATAAGACCAAGCGTTGATATGACCGATGGATTTTTTATTGCTAATTTGTTGAAAAAATAAATAAAAATAACTTGCTTTCATTTATAAAACTTGCGAATCTATATATAAATTTTAAGGGTTAAAAAGCAAAATGATAGCTTATTTAAAAGGAATAATCGCAGAAATTAATGAAACCACCGCAATCGTCGAAGTAGGCGGAGTGGGTTACATTTTTTATGCGTCATCAAAAACTTTGCAAGCTTTGAAAAAAGGCGAAGCAACGGTAATTCATACCGAAATGGTGATAAGAGAAGACAGCCACACTTTATATGGATTTGTAAATAAAAAGGAACAAGATTGTTTCAAACTTTTAACCACGGTTCAAGGAGTGGGGCCAAGGGTTGGAATTGGTATTTTGTCATCATTAAGTGTTGATGAAATTAATCGCGCAATATCAACCGCAGACAGTAAATTAATCGGAAAAGCAAATGGTGTCGGGCCAAAATTGGCGGCAAGAATTATAACCGAGCTTAAAGGTAAGGTGGAAAGCAATTTAAGTGTTGCGGTGGTATCACAAAACATGGCTCAAAGCTTAAATAACGACTTTGAAAATGCAATTTCGGCCCTAATAAATCTTGGATATTTCAGAAGCGAAGCCGTGATGGCGGTGGATAAAGTTGCTTCACAAAACCCTGAAATTACTTTGTCAAAACTTATTAAACTTGCTTTAAAAGAGATGGATAAAAAATAATGAACAGCAGAATAATAAGCCCGCTTAACAAAGATAACGAAGACGAATTATACACTTCGTTAAGACCAAAACATCTTAAAGATTTTATTGGTCAAGATGATTTAAAACAAAATTTGGAAGTGTTTATAAACGCCGCAAAAGCAAGAGACGAGGTGCTTGATCATGTTTTATTGTTTGGTCCTCCTGGTCTTGGCAAGACTACTTTGGCTCAAATTGTTGCAAATGAGCTTGGGGTCGGCTTTCGGGCGACTTCTGGCCCTGTTATTCATAAGGCTGGCGATTTGGCAGCGATTTTAACGAATTTAGAGGCAAAAGAAGTTTTATTTATCGATGAAATCCATCGCCTTAACCCTACTGTTGAGGAGGTTTTATATTCCGCGATGGAGGATTTTAAACTTGACATCATAATTGGAGAAGGTCCAGCTGCAAGGTCGGTAAGAATTGATTTAGAACCCTTTACCCTTGTCGGCGCGACAACTCGTTCTGGGCTTTTATCAAATCCATTAAGGGATAGGTTTGGTATTCCGTTAAGACTTGATTTTTATTCAGATGAAAATTTGGATAAAATCGTAAGAAGAGGTGCAGGCATTTTAGGGGCTGAAATAACCAAAGAAGGCTCGCTTGAAATTGCCAAACGGTCAAGGGGAACTCCAAGAATTGCAGGAAGACTTTTAAGGCGAGTTCGTGATTTTGCGTCAATTAATGATAATATTATTAACGAAAAATTAGCAGATAATGCATTAAAAAGATTAGGAGTGGATAATTCAGGGCTTGATTCGATGGATTTAAAATATTTATCTTGTCTTGCAAACAATTATGGTGGCGGACCAGTTGGAATTGAAACTTTGGCATCAGCTTTGGCAGAAGAAAGAGACACTTTGGAAGAAGTAATCGAACCTTTTTTAATGCAACAAGGGCTTATCCAAAGAACACCAAGAGGTCGTGTCATTTCTGATGCTGGATATCGTCATTTGGGGCTTAAAACTTTGAAAAAGAATGTGAACTTATTTAATCAGGAAGATTTATAAAAGATGGAAAATCCTTTTATCATAAAATTACGAATTTATTACCAAGATACGGATGCCGAAGGGATAATTTACCATTCGAAATATCTTGATTTTGGGGAAAGAGCAAGGACAGAATACCTTATTTCAAAAGGTTATCGCCAAACTGAAATGATGAAAAAATATAATATGGGTTTTGTGGTAAAAAACCTTAATATTACTTATAACAAAACCGCAGGCTTAGAAGATGAGATAGTCATAAAAACTTATGTCGAAGAAATCAAAAACGCCTCGTTTAATTTTAAGCATTTGTTTGAAAAAGACGGAGAAAACCTTGCAACGATTGATGTAAAAGTCGCATGCGTTGATTTAAGTTCAAAAAGACCTGTAAGAATACCAGAAGATTTTAAAAAAGAATTGGAGAAAGATAAATAAAATGGAAACTCAAGCTGTAAATAATATTGTTGCTCATAGCGATATGTCATTTTTAAGTGTGTTGTCTAATTCTGACCTTATGACCACGATTATTTATTTTCTTTTAATCGGAGCATCAGTTTGGTCATGGGCAATCATTTTTGAAAAAACTTTTTTGCTTAAAAAACTTAAATGGAGAGTAAAAAAATTCGAAGACGATTTTTGGTCAGGCAGACCTTTAATGGAGCTTTATAAAAAGATAAATGGTAAGCCAAGAGATCCAATGTCTGCTTTGTTTGTGTCAGCTTTTAAAGAATGGAAAAGAACAGATGCAAAAAGCTCAAAACTTATCAGTGTTAATCAAAGAATTGAACAAATAACAAGAATAACTTTGGATCGAGAGATTACAGAAATTGAAACAAGAATGACTTTTTTGTCTTCAACTGGCTCTGTATGTCCGTTTTTGGGGCTTTTTGGTACAGTTTGGGGAATTATTGGAAGCTTCCATCAAATCGGAGTAACTGGAAACACCTCTGGTATTGGTGAGGCTTTATATACTACTGCCTTTGGTTTGATTGCTGCTATTCCTGCGGTTTTGGCATATAACAAAATATCTTCTGATATTGATAAATTGGCAAGAAGATTGGAAAATTTTGCAATTGAATTTACCACAATTTTAACAAGACAAACTGAGAATTCTTTGGAAGAAAGTCAAGATAACGATGCGTGATTTTAGAGACAGAAGCAAAAGAAAACTTTTAAGCGATATGAATATAACTCCGATGGTGGATGTTATGTTTTCGCTTTTGGTTGTTTTTATGGTTACTGCACCTTTACTTACTACGGGAATTCCTCTTGATTTACCAAAAGGAGACGGTAAAGCAATCGCAGGTGAAGAAAAAACTATAAATATAAGTGTGGATAAAAAAGGTTATGCTTATATTGGAACGGACAAGGTTTCTTCTTCGGAATTGATTAATAAAGTCAATGCGATTATGAAAGAAAATCCATCCGCAGATATAATAATAAGTGGCGATAATGTTACTCCTTATGGGGTTGTTATTGAGCTTATGGGTAAATTAAGGCTTGCAGGATATACAAGAATAGGTCTTAGAACAGACAGTACAAAATTGCTTCAAAAAGAAGGCAATAAATCAAGTAAAAAGAAAAAATGAATAAAGAACGCTTTAAACAGTTATTAAGAAAAAATTCAAGAAGAATGATAAGAAAACCTATTTTCTGGTCATGCTTTTTGCATTTTATTATTATTGTTTCGGCAAGTGTTAATTTGGCTTTTTTGAAAATAAAAAAGAATGATATGCTTGATAATCCTCCTGTTTTTATTGATTTAACCAAGGTCGAAATTGACGATGTAACAAATCTTCCAGCCGAAGTTAAAAAAGAAAAAGAAGTAAAAAAAGAAGAGCCAAAGGTCGAACCACCAAAGCCTGTTTATACTAAGCCAAAGGAAGAAAGTAAGCCAACTCCTCCTAAGCCAAAGGAAATTGAGGTTACAAAGGTAAAACAAGAAAAAGTACCAACTCCAAAATCAGAAGGAGCTAAGTTAGAGGTTCCTGTACCTGAAAAGAAAAAGGTTGAAAAACCTAAACCAAAGCCTAAGAAAAAGGAAGTTAAGCCTGAAAAAGAAACGATTGATGATTTAAGTTCTTTGTTATCTTCGATTGAAGAAACTAAGGATGCTTATCAACCAACTAATTACAAAAGCGAAGAAAAGGCGGTTTCAAAAGGCATAAAAGGTGGAATTGGTGGCGATTTGTCAAGAAAAATATCCATCACGGATAAAGATGCTTTGATAAGTCGGATAAGGTCTTGTTGGAATGTGGAAGCAGGCGTAAAAGGGGCGGAATCTATGATTGTTGAGATAACCGTAGCGCTTAACAATGATGGTTCGGTTAAAAAAGTTGAAATTGTCGACATGAGAAGATTTAAAAGTGATTATGCATTTAGAACCATAGCAGAAAGTGCAAGAAGAGCTATTTATGTTTGTGAACGAAGGGGTGAAAATTCTCCATTTTATATTTTGGCGAAAAAATACCCTGACACATTTGATGTTTGGCAAGATTTAAGATTAAGGTTTAGTCCATTAGAAGGAGTTGGATTTTGAAGAAAATAATATTTTACATAGTTTTTTGTTTAAGTTTTATATCACAAGCAAAAGCTGAGTTAAGTCTTGATATTACAGGGGCTTATTCTGAACCTATGCCTATTGCTATCCCTGAATTTTTGGGAAGAAATGAAAAAGAAATTGCTTTGGGTAAAAATATGTCCGAAATTATCAGTAATAACCTTAAAAGTTCTGGACTTTTTCGTATAATTGATAAGAAATCTTTTGTTCAAAATTTTGCCTCGGTTGATGTGATGCCAAGATTTGCGGATTGGCAAGTAATTAATGCGCAAGCGTTGGTCCAAGGTAAAGTTGAAATTGAAAATGGTAAAGCAAAAGTAACTTTTCGTCTTTGGGATGTCTTTTCTTCTGTTCAAATGGACGCAAAGATGTTGGCTTCAAATGAAAAAAGTTTCAGACAACTTGCCCATATGGTTTCAGATGATATTTTCAAAAGAATAACTTCGGAAGAAGGTTATTTTAATACAAGAATTGTTTATATCATGGAAACAGGAAGCGGTATAAACAGAATTAAAAGATTGGCAGTCATGGACCAAGATGGCGAAAATCACCAAATTTTGCCAACAGGTGAAGGAATGGTTTTGACACCAAGATTTTCTTTGAATATGCAAAAGATTGCGTATATGTCATATAAAAACAACATTCCAAGAGTTTATATTTGGGATATGGAAACTGGTAAACAAACTTTGCTGGGTAATTTTCCTGGCATGACTTATGCCCCAAGATTTTCACCAGACAGCAAAAGCGTTATCATGTCTTTGGCATATCAAGGAACTTCAAATATTTTTGCCATGAACTTACAAACCAGAGCAATTAAACAATTAACCAATAGCGATGCGATTGATACTTCTCCATCATATTCTCCTGATGGTAAGCAGGTTGTGTTTAACTCTGACCGCTCGGGGACACAACAACTTTATGTTATGGATTCTAATGGCAAAAATATCAAAAGAATAAGTTTTGATAAAGATGGAAGAGGGCGTTATGCAACTCCTGTTTGGTCTCCTCGTGGTGATTATATTGCCTTTACAAAAATTAAAAATGGAAATTTTTATATTGGTGTAATGTATCCTGATGGAAGCGGAGAAAGATTACTTGCAACAGGATACTTGGTGGAAGCTCCTTCATGGGCTCCAAATGGCCGTACTTTGCTTTTCTTTAAACAAGAAAGACCTCCTAAGGGAAGCTACTCATATACTTCGAGAATATATGGAGTTGACATTACAGGAAGAAATTTAAGAGAGATTAAAACTCCTGCGAGTGCATCTGATCCTACTTGGTCTCCGTTATTACAATAGTTTA
>JAKJEU010000031.1 GCA_022705265.1 Pseudomonadota bacterium
AAAAGTGGTATTATGCAAAATGGTATAGTCTCAACCTCGGCAACAGAAGTCGAATGAAAATATCTTGCCAATGCCAAAATTATTCCGAATTTCATTAATTCTGATGGCTGAAAAGTAACAGATCCAAGCTTTACCCATCTTTGAGCCCCCATACCAACAAATCCCATAAAATTTACCGACAAAACAAATGCCAAAGACACAAAATAAACCACATAAGCATATTTCATCCAAAATCTTATATTCGTCATTCCAATAAATATCGCAACCGCAAGCCCCACTAAAAATCTTACAAGTTGCTTTTCAGCCCAAGTATTAGTGCTGTTTAATGCTACGGATTTCAAGGTTATATAACCAACACCGACAATGATTGATATAACCAAAAGATGGAGCCAGTTTATATTAAAAAACCGATCCAACATAGTTTGCTTATCTTGATTATAAATATCGTTTTCCATTATTGTAATATACTCGTTTGATTAGGGTTAGTCGGGTCAAGAGAAATAGTTTTTTCCATTATAGCCTTAGCAATAGGTGCAGCAGACGAACTTCCACCTCCACCATGCTCAACAATCACAGCCACAGTATATTTTGGATTATTAATTGGAGCATATGCAACAAATAACGCATGATCCCTTTCTTTATAAGTTATTTCATGAAGTTTTAATCTTCTATCTTTTATTCTTCTTACCTGAGAAGTTCCAGTCTTTCCCGCCATTTTTATATTAGGAATCGAAAGCCTTGAAGTAAATGCTGTTCCACCGTTATGATCGTTTACAACCGCAACCATAGCATCACGAATTAATTGAAGATTGCTTTGAGAAACCTCAATTGGTTTAAGTTTTTCATTTTCTTCGCTTCCTTCTTTTTTGATAATAGTAGGAGATATAGGAATTCCATAATTTGCAATTCTTGCCGTCATTAATGCAAGTTGAAGCGGAGTAGATAACACAGAGCCTTGACCAATTCCAACATTTATCGTATCGCCTGTTTGCCAACTTCTTCCTTCGTTTACAATTTTCCATTCTCTTGTAGGGATTATGCCCTCTTTTTCATTAGTCAAAGTGATTCCCGTTTTCTCGCCAAGACCAAACTTAAAAGCCATCTCAGAAATTTTATCAATACCAGTTTTTAACGCAACCTCGTAAAAATAAGTATCACATGACTCTTTAATCGCTTTGAACATATTAACATCGCCATGACCACCTCTTTTCCAACAATTAACACGATGACCTTTGAAATCAATGAACCCTTTACAATGAATGATATCATCTTTTGTCACTGCTTTTGATTCCAATGCGGCCAAGGCAACCACCATTTTAAAAGTAGAACCCGGAGGATAAACACCACTTATTGCTTTATTTGTCATCGGAGCAAACGGACTGTTCCTTATTGCTTCCCAATCATCTTTTGAAAGACCCAAATTGAATAAATTAGCATCAAAAGTAGGTTCAGAAACCATCGCCAAAACTTCACCCGTTTTAACATCCATAACAACGGCTGCTCCTACATCTCTTTTAAATAATCTTGAAATATATTCTTGCAATCTTAAATCAATGGTTAAGGTTATTTTTTCTCCCATTTTACTTTCAACTCGTGAAATTTCCCTAATAACTCGACCAACCGCATTAACTTCGACTCTTCTGCTTCCTGCAACGCCTCTTAATTCTTTTTCAAAATATTCTTCTATACCCATTTTACCAACTCTAAACCCTGGTAAATCAAGCAATGGATCCTCATCAGAAGCAATATCCGCATCATTTACAGGACCAACATATCCAACAGCATGAGTAACCGATTGATATGGATAATAACGACTTAATCCTTCATCAATTATAATGCCAGGCAAATCAGGTAGATTCATTTGAATCCTTGCCATATCTTCCCATGATATATTTTCCTTTACCGTTACTGGCATAAAGCTTCTTTTTCTTTTTATTTCTTTTTTTATTCTTTCTAACTCGCCCTCAGATAACGGAATTATTTTCGAAAAATCATTCAAAGTCGAATCAAGATACTTCCCAGCTTGCTCTGATATCAACAAGGCTCTAAAATTTTGAACATTCAAAGCCAAAGGATGTCCAAAACGATCGACTATTATCCCTCTTTGTGGAGCAATAAGCCTCATGCTCATACGGTTTTCATCCGCCATCATTTTATATTTATGAGATTCAACAACTTGAAGATAATAAAGTCTTAAAACAAGCATAAGTATCAAAAAAAGCTCAACCCCAAAAAGCACCGAGATTCTTTTAAAAAAAACTTTTCCCTTATCAACATCATTTGTCAACATTGATACTTCTTCCAATTAAATACATGTTGAACTTACCTAAAAAATAAACAAAAAACGGATAAAAACACATTATCATCGCATAACTTACCACTTCTTGCATTAATGGAGGCAAAGAATTATTTTCAATCGTCATTATAAGATATTTAATCAAACTTGCACAAAACATTACAAATGAAAATATTACATAAACGAAGGAAAAAGAACGATTTGTTAAAAAATTCTTATATTCAGATAACAAAACATACATAAGCAAAAATAAAAATGCACTTAAACCTAAAACCGAATTAAACAATAAATCGCTTAACAATCCCAATAAAAACACCGAAAATATACCCAGACTTTCTGGAAAATATACTGACCAAAAAAATACGACTATCAAAGAAATCTGAGGTCTTATAAAAGAAAAATAAGAAAAATATACAGGAGCATGTTCAATAAAAATTATAAACAAAATCATAATTATTGGACTTATTTTTAACAAAAAATTATAGGCCTTACTTTCTTTAAATTTTCCAAATGATTGTTGCATAAAGTTTTTTAATCCTTTTCAACTATACATTTTTGTTCTGGCAAAATCCCCGTTAATCCATAATCAACAATTCTTACCATATCCAATTTTGACATATTTGTAAAAGTTCTTATTTTGATTTCATTATCATTAATCGAAGTAACCACACCAACAGGAATCCCAGAAGGATAAACCCCCGCCTTTGAAGAGGTAACAACCTTATCTCCAACATTAACTTTTACATCTCCAAGAAGATTTATTATTTGAGGATAAGGAGTATTATTACCTAATAAAATGCCTTTTACTCCCGAAGGTTCAACTGAAATTGGTACTCTTGAACTTAAATCCGTGATTAATATTATTCTTGAAGTTTTATCACCCACAAAAGCAACACGGCCAACCAAGCCATCTCCGTTAACGACTATTTGACCTTTTTTGATTTTATTATCACTTCCTGCCATTGCTATGACGCTTTGAGCATAGGAATTTGATGAATCCGCCAAAACCTCAGCCGAAACATAAGAAGCATTCGGAGTTGGCACAAAATTTAAAAGAGTTGCAAGTTGAGATTTTTCATTATTAATTTTTGCCGCATAAACTTGTAATTCTTTTAAAAGCTCATTTTCTCTTCTTAATCTTGAATTTTCTTTTCTTAAATTAGCAATATCCTTAATATTGCTTGAAATCTCGGTCAAGGTTTCAGCAGGAATAGAAATAATTTTAAATACAGGAACCAAAATATCCGCAACAAAGGCTCTGGATTTTTCAATAATCACATTATCAGCCTTACCAATCAACATAAGGCAAAAAGCAAATATAAACAAAAAAGCAAGCATCGAACGCTTTATTAAATTTTTTATTTTCATAAAAAAATTATTAGCGTCCGATGACTTCATAACCATTGTTTATAACTTACCAAAAATAATTTTAATACACAGTTCTAAGAACATTTTTAAGTCTTGGGTCTTCCAAAGATCTTCCTGTACCCATAACAACACAAGTAAGTGGATCTTCCGCAATTGAAACAGGCAAGCCAGTAGCATTTCTTAAAACTTGGTCAAGGTTCGCAAGCAATGCAGAACCACCAGTTAAAACAATACCCTTATCCACGATATCAGCCGCAAGTTCAGGAGCAGTATGTTCCAAAGCAACTTTAACAGCTTCGACAATTTGACTTACAGGTTCCGCCAAACTTTCAGCAATTTGTCTTTCGGAAATCAAAAGTTCTTTTGGAACCCCATTCATAAGGTCTCTACCCTTAATTTCCATAGTCCTTCCTTCACCATTTTCAGGAGGACAAGCAGAACCAATTGCCTTTTTAATTCTTTCAGCAGAACTTTCACCAACAAGCAAGTTATGATTACGACGAATATAAGAAATGATTGCTTCATCCATTTTATCGCCACCGACTCTAACCGAACGAGAATAAACAATATCACCCAAAGACAAAACCGCAACTTCGGTAGTACCACCACCAATATCAACCACCATACTTCCAGTTGGCTCAGTAACAGGAAGACCAGCACCAATCGCGGCAGCAGTAGGTTCTTCAATCAACCAAACTTCTCTTGCACCAGCAGCCTCAGCAGCCTCTTGAATAGCCTTTTGTTCAACCGCAGTAGAGCCAGAAGGAACGCAAATAATCACAGTAGACATTGCAACAATTGAAAATCTTCCTGCACATGCTTTTTTAATAAAATGCTTAATCATTTCTTCTGCAAATTTGAAATCAGCGATAACCCCGTCTCTTAACGGTCTTGTTGCTTGAATTTTACCAGGTGTTCTTCCAAGCATTTGTTTTGCCTCATCACCAACAGCCAAAACATGTTTTTTACCCTTGCTTTCAGCGATAGCCACCACAGAAGGTTCGTTCAAGACGATTCCCTTACCTCTTAAATAAACAAGAGTGTTCGCAGTACCTAAATCAATTGCCATATCGGCTGAAAAAATGTCAGTGAGCCAAGAAAACATTAAAAAATTCTCCTAAAAATTACATAAATTATACTTTAAAATACAATACTAATAAATATAACACAATAACCTTTTATAAAAAAAATTAATTTAACCTTTTAATAACCAAATTGTTTTATAAAAGTTGATGTAGCAAAAAAAATAAAGTTGATTAAATTGACAAAATTGATTAAAAATAGACTCATGACAAAAAAGGGTATCGTAGTAGTTGGGCCAACGGCCTCTGGAAAATCACAACTGGCAATCGACATTGCTCTTTCCTTTAACGGGGAGATAGTCAATGCAGACAGCCTTCAACTGTACAAGGAGTTAAGATTATTAACTTCAAGACCATCAGTTGAAGACGAAATTTCAATTCCTCATCATCTTTACGGTGAGTTTGATGGAAACTACAACTCTACTGCCTTTAAATGGTTGAAAATTGCCGTTGAAAAAGTTAACACTATAATCGACAAAACAAAAATACCAATCATTGTTGGCGGAACTGGGCTTTATGTCAAAACCTTGGTTGATGGAATTTCAAATATCCCTGAACTACCTTTCGAAGTTAAGGAAAAAGCAAGAAATCTTTTTATCGAACTTGGTCAAGAAAACTTCCTTGCTATGCTTAAAAAGAAAGATGAAAGTTTCAAAGCAACCGACCCTCAACGAATGATCCGCGCTTGGGAAGTCATTGAAGGTACTGGTAAAAGTTTAACTTATTGGCAATCTCTTGGTTTAAGAAAAGAAATTGAGGCTGACTGGCTTGTAATTTATATCAATCCACCAAGGCCTGTGCTTTATGAACAATGCGAGGCTAGATTCGATTTAATTATGGAAAATGGGGCAATTGATGAGGTTAAAGCCTTGCTTGAAATGTCCTTAGAGCCATCTTTGAGTGTTATGAAGGCTATTGGTGTTCGTGAAATTACCGATTATTTAAGAGGATTAATAAGCCTCGAATCGGCAACAAACCTCAGCAAACAAGCAACCAAAAATTATGCAAAAAGACAAGTTACTTGGTTTACTCATCAAATCAACCCTAATATTATATTGCCTAAGGTTGATTTCGAAGATTTATCTTGCAAGATTAAAGACTTTTTAAATAACTAATCTTAAAATATTGCCTTTTTTAACTTATCATAATATCCTTAGATTTTATATTTATAACAAAATCAAGGAGACTTTTTTATCATGCTTTTAAAAGGTGCAGAAATTTTCATAAAAGCCCTTAAAGAACAAGGGGTTGACACTATTTTTGGTTATCCTGGGGCCGTCATACTACCAATATATGACGAACTTTTAAAAGATGATGAACTAAAACATATCCTTGTAAGACAAGAAAGCGGTGCGGTTCATGCCGCCGAAGGTTATGCAAAAAGCACTGGTAAAGTTGGGGTTGTTTTGGTTACTTCTGGCCCTGGTGCTACTAATACTGTTACTGGGATTACCGATGCTATGATGGATTCCATTCCTGTTATATGTTTTTCTGGCCAAGTTGCAAGCAATTTAATTGGAAACGACGCCTTTCAAGAAGCAGATATGATAGGAATAACAAGACCAAGCACAAAACACAGTTACCTTATCAAAGACACCAAAGATTTGGCAAGAATCATTCACGAGGCTTTTTATGTCGCAACCACGGGAAGACCTGGACCTGTTTTAATCGACCTTCCAAAAGATGTTTTGACTGGGGTTGCTGAATATACTCCAAAAATCGATATTAAACACAAAACTTATAATCCAAAAATTATTCCTGATGTCGATAAAATTGACGAGGCTATCCAATTAATAAAAGAGGCAAAAGCTCCTATTATTTATTGCGGTGGTGGGGTTTTAAATTCGTATGCTTTTAAAGGTGGTCTTAAAAATTCAAAAACTGATTCTGTGGAACTTTTAAAAGAATTTGTAAAAATAACAAATATGCCAATTACTTTAACTCTTCCTGCTCTTGGATGTTTTGATGGAGAAGATGAACATTTCCTTGGAATGTGTGGAATGCACGGAACTTACGAAGCAAATATGGCTATGCATGGTTGCGATTTAATGATTTGTCTTGGTGCTCGCTTTGACGACCGTGTTACTTCAAACATCAAAGGCTTTTCTCCTAATTCCAAAAAAATTCATATCGATATTGATAAATCTTCTATTAACAAAAATATTATGGTCGATGTTGGAATTGTTGGTGATGCGGGCGAAGTTTTGAAAGAATTAATTAAAACTGGGGTTAAGGTTAATGATTATTCCGATTGGTGGAAACGAATTGAAACTTGGCGTTCCATGAATTGTTTAAGATATAAGGATTCTGATGAGATTATTAAACCTCAAAAAGTAATTGAGACTTTGTATGAATTAACCAAGGACAAAGACACATATATTGCAACCGAAGTTGGACAACATCAAATGTGGACAGCTCAATATTATAAATTCAGAAAACCTTTACATTTCATGACTTCGTGTGGGCTTGGAACTATGGGATATGGGCTTCCTTCTTCAATCGGAACATTAATAGCCGATAGAACCAGAACCGTGATTTTGGTTGCAGGGGACAGCTCTTTTCAAATGAACATTCAAGAACTTGGAACAGTTTTACAAGAACAAATTCCTCTTAAAATGATAATCCTTAATAATCATTTCATGGGAATGGTAAAGCAACATCAAGATTTATTTTATCAAAAACGCCATGCTTCTACAAAAATGGATGCTCAACCTGATTTAATGAAAATTGCCGATGCTTATAATATCAAAGCTTTAAGTGTTAAGAATCCTCTTGAATTAAAAGACAAAATGAAAGAATGGCTAAATCATGATGGAGCGACTCTTTTAAATGTCATGATTGATGAAAATGAACATGTTTACCCAATGATTCCTGCGGGTCAATCTCATAATACTATGTTACTTGGAGGTTTAAAATAATGGAAATAAAATCTCATACTATATCTATATTAGTTGACAACGAAGCAGGTGTTTTAGGACGAGTTGTGGGGCTTTTTTCTGGTCGTGGGTATAATATCGAAAACCTTACTGTTGCTGTTATTGACAAGGAAAAAGGGCTTTCAAGAATTACAATTTCAACCACAGGAACAGATATAATTGTCGAACAAATTGTCGCTCAAATTGAACGAATTGTTCCAGTTCACAGAGTTTTAAATATGACTGTAAACCCTCCAAGTGTGGAAAGAGAAATTGCTTTGATAAAAATCATATGTGAACCAAGATTACGAAACGATGCTTTACAAATTGCTAATGCCTTTCGTGCGGATAAGGTCGACATTACAAATGAATCTTGTGTCTTCCAAGTGGTTGGCAAACCTTCGAAAATTGATACTTTTGTTGAACTTATGAAACCTTTGGGATTAGCCGAAATTGACCGAAGCGGATTAGTTGCTTTGTCTCGAGGAACAAAAGTCATTTAAGATATTTATTGATAATTAAATATTAAAATGATAAAATTTGTTACGGTTGAAATTGATTATTTTAGGAGAGAAATATGTCAAGAGGAATTAAAATCGCTCATAACGACAAAGAAGTTCAAAAGAAAATCGTTGCCCAAGATGTAAATTCTGTTAGCGGAGTTGAAGTTTATGCACCTTCTGATAAGGTTGCTGTAAAATTTGCTCCTCCACCTAAGACTGCAACTGCTAAAACTGTTGCCCCTAAGGTTGAAAAGACAGAAACAAAACAAAATGATGCTTCAAAAGATCAAAAAAATAAACTTGCAATGCAAATGATGATGCAAGATAGAGCGATGTCAAGATAAGCTCTTTAAATTAATTTAAAAAAAAGCACTTCTTATTTTTTTAAGAGGTGCTTTTTTATTATTTAAAAATTATTCTTCATCATCAGACTTTTTAACCCTTGAAGTTGCCTGCCTTGCCCTTGCCATTGCGGCCGCTATTGCTGGGTTAAAGGATTGTTTTATAATTGGTTTTTTTATATCTTTCGACACATCACCATCATCATCTTCTTCAACTTTATCTTCAAAAGATTCATCAGGTTCTTCACCAATATTGTCAAGAAGCTCATTTATTTCTTCTTGTTCTTCTTTGACATCTTTATTTGATTGATTATCATCCTCTTCATTAAGATATTTTGAAACATCAACTTTATGAAAACCTTCAACTTCTACAATTTTTTCTTGCTCAACCGCTTTTAACGGCTCATTTATTTCTTCTTGAACTTCTTTTTCATCAATTTCTTCAACTTTTATATCTTCGTCGTTGATTACTTCTTCTTCAATGCTTTCTTGTAGATGGTTAGAACCCTTTACATAAATTTCAAGCTTAGTTCTGTCAGGGCTGTCAATTACTACGGTATCGCCATAATTAATTTCACCGCTCATTATTTTCATTGCCATGACATTTTCGACTTCATGCTGGATAAGTCGTTTCAAAGCACGAACACCCATTTTGGAAGTAAACAATTCGTCAACAAACCATCTTTTTCCAAACAAAGTAATATCCAAGTCCAAATTTTGAGCTTGTTTTGCTTTTTTAACCAATTTTCTTAAATTAAGTTCAACGATTTTAAGCATATCGTTTTCAACCAATTGATTGAAAGAAATAATATCATCAATACGATTTACAAGTTCAGGTCTTAAATATTTCGTCAAAACTTCTAACCGCTTATACGCAGGTACATCATGAGCAATATTTGAAGTCAAAATTACAATCGTATTTCTAAAATCAACTGTTACCCCTCTGCTGTCGGTCAATCGTCCTTCATCAAGAAGTTGAAGCATTAAGTTCATTACTTCTGGATGAGCTTTTTCAATTTCATCGAACAAAATTAATTGATATGGCTTATTTCTTATTGCTTCGGTTAAAAGCCCACCTTGCTCATATCCAGGAGAACCCACCGGAGGACCCACAAGTCTTACTATGCTTGCCTTATCCATAAATTCTGACATATCAATTCGGATTAAATTGCTTTCATCATAGAATACAAATTCCGCCAAAGATTTTGCAAGTTCGGTTTTACCAACACCCGTCGTACCTATGAATAAAAAAGTTCCAAGAGGGCGATTTGGATCTTGCAATCCCGACTTAGACCTTCTAAACGCATCAGAAACAGCCCTCACCGCTTCATCTTGTCCAATTACTCTTTCCCTTAAATAATCGTCCATTTTCCTTAATCGTTCTTTATCTTCTACTTGAACTTTATCCATTGGAATACCTGTCCAAATCCCAATAGTCCGCTCCATATGAGATTTTGTAATTCGAAATGTCCATAAGCAAAAGTGACGCCGCATCATCAATCAAATCAATTGATTTTTCAGGGAAAAGTCGATTTTTCACATAACGACTTGTAAGCATAACCGCACTTTCAACAGCCTCGTTATCAATTCTTACATCATAATGAGACTCAAAACTGCTTTTCACACCCTTTGTTATTTCCATTGCCTCTTTTAAATTACATTCTTCAACCCTTATGACTTGTAACACTGACATAAGATCAGCATCATTTTCAACAAAGGTTTTAAAATTTATTGTATCAATGGCAATAATTGCTTTTATATCTCCTGATAACAATTTTGGTTTAAGATATTTTGCAATCTCTCTTGTCCCATCATCGACATCTTTTCTTACAAGCATTCCTGCTTCTTTTATTAATAAAATAACTTTTTCATCAGATAGCTTTGCAAACAATTTTTTAATTGCTTCTTCGTATTCTTCAAAAGAATTAGTCGCAATCATTAACTTTGCAACATCAATTCCAACAAGTCTGTAACCTCTTAATTCCTCGGGGACAAGATTATATGCCAGCTGTCTTGCAAAACCATAACATATAGTTTTTTTACCAACACCTTGAAGCCCTGTTAAAATTGGGTTGTTTTTATTAAGTCTTAATAAAATTTGAACTATTCTTTTAAGTTCACTGTCTCTTCCGACCAAGGGTTGAAGTTTGTCTTGAAGTGCAAGGCTTGTATAGTCTATTAAAAAATCGCTTACTTCTACCATAACATTAACTTCGTTGTTTCATCATATTGTCTTTCGTATACAACATCATTATTTT
>JAKJEU010000032.1 GCA_022705265.1 Pseudomonadota bacterium
AAGAAGAATCTAAAATAGATGCGCTTCTTGACTTTATTTTAAAATGTCTTGATAAAAACAAAGCTGAAAATATTATCACTATTAATTTAAAGAAAAAAAGCTCTTTGGCAGATTATATGGTGGTTGCTTCTGGACGTTCTCAAAGACAAGTTCATGCTTTGGTGGACATAATTTCAAAAGAAGTAAAAGAACATTTGAATGTAAATATTGCCATCGAAGGAAAAAGCAAAAGCGATTGGGCTGTGCTTGATTTTGGCGATATAATTGTTCATGTATTCCATCCAGAAGCAAGAGATTTTTATAAAATCGAAGAATTATGGCAAGATTAAATATAATATCGGTTGGAAAATTTAAAAATTCTCCTCTTAAAGTTGTTTTTGATGATTATAAAAAACAATTAAAGTCTTCTCTTGACCTTATTGAGCTTGATGTAAAAACTTCATTAAGTGAGGATAAAGAGGTTCGAAAAATTAAAGAGGGGGAGGCTATTTTAGAAAAAATTTCAAAAGATACATTCATTGTTATTTTAGACGAGAGAGGCAAAGAGTTTAAATCTATACACTTTGCCTCAGAAATTGAAAAAATATTGAATAATAACTCCTCAATCACTTTTGTAATTGGCGGCGCTGACGGTCTTTGCGATAAAATCAAAGACATGGCAAACCTTAAAATTTCATTTGGGATTATGACTTGGCCTCATATGATGGTGCGAGTCATGTTGATTGAACAAATTTTTAGGGCGTTTTCAATTTTAAATAATCACCCATATCACAGAGAATAATTATTTTATAATTGTAATTTCAACGCAATCTGATTTTTCAGGGTTGATTGATTGACCCAAAGCTCTTACTTCGATTAAAGAGCTTTTTACACCAAGAGATATAAGTTCGGATCTTACGGCTAAGGCTCTTGATAAAGAAGTCCTTTTTGCAGAAGACTTATTACCCTTAACACCGCTTGCATATGATATAACTTTTATTTTAGATGATTGATCGTATTGGCTGTATAAAGATTTTATCTTATTACTGTCGTTTTCCGACAAAATTGTTCCGTTTTCATTAAAGTAAATAACCAAGTATTTAGGATTAACTTTGGCTTGTTCAACAGAGTTTACTTGTTCAACAATTTCTTCTTTTACTTCTTCTTTGATTTCAGTTACTTCTTTTAAAGTTTCAGGAACAGTTACAACTTCTTCCTTTACTTCTTTAACAACCTCTATACTTTGGGTTTTAACTTCCTCTTTAACCTCAACAATTTCCTTTACTTCTTCCTTTTTTGGTTCAGCTTTAACAATTTCTTGTTTAGCTTCTTTTTTCTTATACACTTTTACAGGGGAAGAAACTTTCTTAGCAGATTGTTTTTTCGTTGCGCTAGGCTTTTTTAAGTTAATGTCAGATTTTTTAACAGGTTTAGAACCTAAATCATCAAGAGCATCATAATCGACTTCGATATTGTTCAAAACATCGTAATCAACAAGGACTTCATCGCTTGATTTTAAAGAAGTAGATGACATTGAAATTAAAAAAGTCAAAAATAAAAACTTTAAAAACATTTATGATGCTCCTTAAAAATGATAATTTAGATTCTTTTTCCTATAATAACATATCTTTGAAATTATTTTTAATATTATCGTTACAAGCAATAATATTGCAATTTTCAAATAATATTTGTTTATCTTGTTCTTGTTCGTCAGTGTTGCAAACATAACCACCAGCTTCTTTTACAATTAAAAGACCAGCAGCAATATCCCAAGGTTTTAACATTGATGTTTCAAAATATCCATCAAATCTTCCCGCAGCAACATAAGCCATATCAAGAGCAGCCGAACCATTTCTTCTTACACCATCAACATGACTCATAATTCTTTCAAGTTTTTTGATATAATCAATATGGTTAGGGGTTTTGCAATTAGGAATTCCTGTTCCAATTATGCAGTCTTCAAATTTAGTAGTATCACTTACTCTGATTCTTTTGCTTGTACCATTTGTTAAAATATAAGAACCATTTCCTTTTTCAGCATAGAAGGTTTCATCGGAAATTGGGTTATAAATAACACCTGCAACGACTTCATCATTGATGACCATAGCAACAGAAATAGCAAAATGTGGAATGCCATGAAGGAAGTTAGAAGTACCATCAAGAGGGTCAATGATAAAATACTTTGATTTATCACTACCTTCTTTTACTCCGCCTTCTTCCAAAATAAATCCAAAATCAGATCTTACTTTGTTAAGATTTGTAACAAGTGATTCTTCTGCTCTTAAATCTGCTTCTGAAACAAAGCTGTTGTCTGCTTTTTTTCTGATATTTAATCTTGATAATTCATTAAAATCATATGCAAGTCCACGACCAGCTTTGTGAATACAGCTTATCATAACATTTAAGTTAGCAGATAAGTTTCCAACAGCAATCTCAAGTCTTCCACCTGATAATTGTCTGTTTCTTGATTCAATTGCAGATTTTGATTTAAAAGTTCCTTTTCTTGAAGGTAAATCATCTTTACTAAAAGTCACCTTTTTATTAAAAGATTCTTTTTTCATAACTTTTTCTTCAGATACTTGTTCTATATTATTCTCAATTACTTGTTCATTGTTGTTTTGATCATTTAAAGAAGTATTTTCATCTCTGTCTTTGAAAACTCTTGGTTTTCTTTTATCAAAGGAACGAGGTCTATCGCTTCTTCTGTCATCTCTTCCCTTAAAGTCTCTTGGCTTGCCTTTTCCACCAAAAGAGCGAGGTCTGTCATTTCTTCTTTCACTTCTTTCATCAGAGTCTCTTGGACCTCTTTTATCAAAAGAGCGTGGTCTGTCACTTCTTCTTTCGCTTCTTTCATCAGAGTCTCTTGGCTTTCTTTTATCGAAAGAGCGAGGTCTGTCAGACTTTTTAAAATCGCGGCCACTTCTTTTATTTGATTCTTTTTTATTATCGTTTTCCATAATTTATCTTTTCTTTAATTAATTGTTATTTAGCGCGTTCAACATATGAACAATCTTCAGTAGCAACAACAATTTTTTCACCAGAAGAAATAAAAGGAGGGACTTGAACCTTCATTCCGTTTTCCAATATTGCTGGTTTGTATGAAGAAGTTACAGTTTGTCCTTTTAATGCTGGTTCTGTTTCTTTTATTTGCAATATAACATGAGTAGGGAGGTTGATTGAGATAGCTCTTTCTTCCACAAAGTTAATTGAAACCATCATGTTATCTTGTAAGAATCCAATTTTTTCACCTAAAACTTCACAAGGAATTTCAATTTGTTCAAAGTTTTCTTGGTTCATGAAATATAATTTTTCGCCATCAGAATAAAGATATTGAGCATCTTTTTCTTCTGCCATCAATTTTTCAACAGTATCAACAGTTCTCCATCTTTCATTTGTTTTGTTGCCTGTGTCAATGTCTCTCATATCCACTTGGATAAAAGCGCCACCTTTACCAGGTGTAATAATGTTGATTTTTAATACTGTGTATTGTCTGCCATTGTGTTGGAGAACCCAACCTGGACGAATTTGATTTGCTTGTGCTTTCATTTGTTTTACTCTATATATTAGTTGTTATATTGAATTAATAATTTGATAAATTATCAAGTTTAATAAAAATTATCAAGGAGTTTACATGAAAAATTGGTGGAAAAATGATATTTATTTAAGAAAGATACCATTTTTAAAGGCAAAATGCCAAATAATTAAAGAAATAAGAAATTTTTTTGATAAAGAAGGATTTATGGAAGTTGATACTCCATCACTTCAAATTTCTCCTGGACTTGAAACTCATCTTCATGCCTTTCATACCGAATTTTTTGATTTTTCTGGTGAAAAAAAGGATTTTTATCTCCATACTTCTCCTGAATTTACCATGAAAAAGCTTTTATCTGCTGGGCTTCCTAAAATTTATCAAATTGCTCATTGTTATCGAAATTGCGAAAATTCCATAACGCATAGCCCAGAATTTTTGATGTTAGAATGGTACAGAGCCAATAATACATACGAAATTTTAATGGAAGATTGCGAAAAAATAATAAGGAATTCTTTTGAAAGTGTTGGAAAGAAAAAATCAGATTTCAAAGGAATTGAATGTAATGTGTTTAAAGATTTCGAAAAATTAACCTTACATGAGGCTTTTAATATTTATGCAGATATAAATTTGGACAAGGTCATTGATGATGATTTGAATCCAACTCCATATATAATAAAAGAAGAAGCAAAAAGAATAGGGGTTAATACTACTGATTTTGACAATTTTGAAGATGTGTTCTTTAAAATAATGTTAGATAGGATTGAGCCAAAATTAGGTCAGGGAGTACCAACTATTTTGTACGAATATCCAATCTCAATGGCTGCATTATCTCGTCCAAGCCCTAAAAATAAAAAGGTGGCTGAGAGATTTGAACTTTATATTTCATCGCTTGAACTTGCAAACGCATTTTCAGAACTTACCGATATATCAACTCAAAGAGATCGATTTCAAAAAGATATGGAATTAAAACAACAACTTTATGGAATAAATTATCCAATTGATGAAGATTTTATGGAAGCTTTAAAATATATGCCAGAAAGCACAGGAATTGCTCTTGGCGTTGAAAGATTAATTATGCTTGCAAGTGGAGCTGACAACATAAATGATACTTTATTCGCGCCAGTCATATATTAATATATTCCAAAAAACAACAACTTAAATCTAATTTATAATAAACAATATTAATTTATTTAATGAATAAGACCCGATATAAATTGAATTTTATGCTGGGTCTTATTTTTATCAGTATTAGTATTTATTTTAATATATCATTGTATACATAACGAACACTATTACAACTTTTATGCGAGTATTCGAAAGTTGTTGAAGCCTTGGTTGAAAAGGAAATTAATGAAATAAAACCAAACACCGTCGAGAGTATGGCTATTTTTTTTGCCAAGTCTTGCCAAAAATTCAAGACCTTAGGTTTATTATCTCTTTCGGCTCGCCAAATATTCAAATCAATCATAGCTTCTTCAAGCGGGACTCCTGCAAGTTCAGCAAGCTTAATCATATTTTCATCAGTTGGAAGAGAGAACCCACGATTTATCATAGATATGGAATTACTGTTAATTCCAATAGCTTCGCCAAGCTTATTATTGCTTGTTATCTTTTGTTTTCTTTTTGCCAAATTCATATAATCTTCAATATTTCTCATGACGGTAGCCCTTTATATTTTATTTATAGTTTGATTATATCACTTGACATTACACTATGTCAAAGGGTACAGTAATTACATTACACCGTGTTATAGTGTAATGTTATAAAATGGTTCGTGAGAGGTGGTGCTCAAAACCGAGCCGAAATGAAGTAAACGGGCTGGTTTGGTTGTTACAGCATAAAAAACAACCAATAAAAACGGGGGTAAGGTTAGGCAAGCACACAAATTGACGGTAAGACCTTGTAAAAAATCGTAACCAAAGCCCCCGACCTTAAAACCTATTACTTTTTTTCAAGAAAAAACACCCCGACGAAGTCGGAACACCCCAGCAACTCGCAAAAACAAAGGAGAATATTATGAGTGAAAAGAAAATATTTGTAGAATTTTTAAGCAATAAAATTGAAAACAGAAAAACCGCAATTGAGGCATCAACTATTAGGGCAATTGAAGAAGGTCCGAAAAATAAAATCAGAATAGAGACTACTTATACTTATTATGATGTAGAGGAACCTTTCAACGAAGTTTTAAGTAAAATTATAAATGCTAGTTCAAATATAGAATTAGGAGGTTCAAATGCTTAATCAAGTACAATTAATCGGAAATGTTGGCAATAAAGAAGTTAAAACAGTAAACGGTAAAAAGCTTGTAAGCTTTTCAATTGCTGTAAATGATAGGTATACTGATAAAGATGGAAATACAAGAGGGACCGTCAATTGGTTTAATATTTGTTCATTTCAAGAAAGATTGGTTAACTTAATTGAAAAACATGTCAAAACTGGCGATAAGCTTTTTATTCAAGGTAGTTTAAATAATAACACAGTTGAAAAAGACGGTAAAAAAATCACTTATACAGGAATAAGTTTAGGTTATGGAAGTAAAATAGAGCTTTTGACACCTAAAAAGCAATCTCCGAGCGAGGGAGCTGGCGAGGCTGGAAGTTGGGAAAGTTATTCCCAAGAGCCAGCCTCTTCTGATATGGACGATAGGATACCATTCTGATGCATCCTTATTATTTTAAGCTTGATTTAGAAAAAAGAATGGCTAATGAACGAAGAAATCGTCAAAGAGAAAACAGAAAAAAAGCTTTGAGAAGAAGAAGAAATAGATTTTTAGGAAAACGCAATGGAAAAGTATAATATTAAATATGGTCAAATTCCTATGTCAGTTAATGCCGATGTATTTGTAAAGCAACAAGATATTTGTATTGCTGCTTCATCGTCTGGAATTAAAAAAGAAATTAGCATGGATTATGATACCGCCACAAAGCTCATTAATAGGCTTTGTGAAGCACATAATTACATATCAAATACATATCATCAACCAATGTATGAAGCAATGGTTGAGACTCAAAAAAAGGGGGTTGCTAATGAAAACAGATAACCTTGTCAACCTCAACGATTATATGCCTTTGAGTGATGCGGGGGCATCATCTAACAGCCCCTCCATAATATACAAAGAACCAATCATAAAAACAAAAACAATAGAAGATATTTCAGAAAGTGAAGTTCCAGAAAATTATGCACAAAAACTTTGGCAAGGATATGATAGTATTCAAGAATGTTATAATAATTCATTTCATGACAATATCAGAAAAGAACTTGAACAATTAAAAGAACAAGCTAAAAATCTTGATGAACGAGGAAACGGTGCAATAAGTTTTAATTTTGGCGGGTTTGAAATGCAAATGCAAGCAACCGCTCCAAAAGGTTCAAAATATCAAGTCAAAGATGATGATATGATATTCTTAATTGCTGATACTTCAAAGTCTTGGGCGGTTTCAATTCGTTATTTGTCAGCTGGATTAGCCGAACACGGTTTTAAAGCTTTGCAACGAAAAGCACAAATAATATTAAAAAATGTCGGACATTTTAACGGTGATGATTATGTAAGGCTTTCAAGAGTTGATGTTTGTGTTGATTTTAAAAGCAAACCAATATCAAGACAATTAAAACCAAGTTTGCTTGATGGCTTGATTGCTCCAAAACAAAGCAAAGCAAGAATTTTTGATAAGCTTGATGTTTTTGTAAGGAAAGGAACGATTGAAACCTTAACACTTGGAACAAAAGGCAATCTTGAAATATCCGTATATGACAAATCAAAAGAAATCACGGAATCCAGTGGTAAAACATGGTTTTATAAGTTATGGAATTTAGAGCCAAAGGAAGCCAAAAAAGATGTATATCGTGTTGAGGTCCGTTTTTGGCGAAACTATTTAAGAAACCGCAACATTAAGACTTTTGAGGAGTTTGTAGCATATCAAAAAGAATTGATTAACGGTGCAATGTATAATTATCGTTTAACCGTTGTAAATCCTAACGATACAAACCGTTCAAGATGGTCTTATCACCCTATATGGGTTATTGCACGAAGAGAATTATGTAATAATTGCGAAGAGGTTTTAACCGTTGGCCGAGTTGTTGAAGGACGAAGCGACATTCTAGCAAGACAACAAACAAAACAAGGGGCTGGATTAATAAGGAATATTAACATTCTTTATAATAACGGAACTTATAAAGAGTCCTTTACTCCTGTAATTTTTGGCATGCTTCTTAGAGCTATGGAAGAAGACGACAACCACGATAGAAAAGTTAGATTAGCCAAAGAACGATATAAATATGTTGATGAGGCCAGATAATGGGGAAAAAAAGCGATTGTTTAAGTTTGGGTAAAGTTGTTTGCAAAGTTTGTAGCCGTGAAACAGATTTAAAAGTAAATATTAATGGATTAGTTTTTGTATATTGCAGGAATAAGCTTGGGGTTCGTGATGAAGGAACCGCTATAATTTGTGCACATAAAGAACAATATGGAATTGAACCGTCAAAAATAGCTTTTGAAATGTATAAAGAAGGCAAAAGCACAGAAGAAATCTATGAATTTTTAAAAAACTATAAATATGAAGAGGAGCAAAAAATTGAACCAAGACGAAAACAAATTAGCACAGGAAATACAAGAAATTCAAACGAATTTGAACCAATCTTTTTTGATTGGTGATGATCATGATGATATAGTTGATTATTCATATATAGATAATTCAATTAATGAAATTGAAGAAACTATGAAGCAGGAGCAAAGAAAAGCCGAAGCAAAAAAATTTAAAGAAGAACAAAAAATTGAAATAATTGAAAAAGAAAAGCTTATGCCAAAAGAAACTTTTTGCCAAATGATGGCTTTTGGTGAAAGTAGGTTGCAGGTTCTAACTGGATTAAATTCTTTAAAATTTGATGAAGAACAAACAAAACAAGCAATTGAAGCTTATGGTTCAATGTACGAGCTTATGGCAAATTGTGAACAATTAAAATTTTTACTTAATCCAGCTTCTGAAAAAATGGTAAATCTTGCAACCGTTGGGTTATTTTTTATTCCTTTGGGTTTTGCAATCGGAAGAGAAATTAAACAAAAAAAGATGGAAGCACAGAGAAAACCTATCAATCAAGGGTTACCAAGTCCAAAACAACAATCAAAACCAACTGATTATTTTGAACAAATGAGAATGGAAGACGAACGAGCAAGAAAAGAGGCTGAGGCAAGATGATAAAAGGAGCGACTACAAGAATAGGGATATATGGGACAAGTGGTTGTGGTAAATCAACTTTGGCAAAACAATTGATTAAATCAATTGAAAGAATTATAGTATTTGACCCTATGGCAGAATATGAAGCACAGGGATTTACTGTTGTTAAGTCAGTTGTTGATTTATTAAAACATTCAAAATCAAAAAAGTTTAAATTAGCATATCAAATGAATGTAGATGCTAAACATTCTGATGAACTTGCAAAAGTAGCACAAGCAGTTTTTTTAGTTCAAAAACCATATGCCGAAGGTAAAAATTTTCCTCAGATGACTTTTTTGATTGAAGAAATGGCTTTGAGTATTCCAAATGTTCAAAATGCAAAAAGTTTATCTTATATGACAAATATGGCAAATATGGGAAGACATTTTGGAATTAATTTGATTGGGATTGCACAAAGGCCAGCTAATGTTAATACAACTGTAAGAGCTTGTTTTACCGAAAATTATTTCTTTATGATGAACTTAATGAATGATATTCAAGCGGTATCGGAATTTATAGGCAAAACCAATGCAAATAAGATATTACAACTTAATCGACATGAAGCAATCCATTATATGGAAGGTAAAACAATAGAAAAGCATAAAAATATATTAGATTGATTTATTTTGTAATATATGTAATAATTGTATTACAATAATTACAAAATAAGGAGGATAATATGGCAGTATCAGTAAGATTGGGAGAAAAGATTGAAACTTTGCTTGATAATTTATCAAAAAAAACAGGAAGAACAAAATCTTTTTATATAAAAACAATAATTGAAAAAAATATCGAAATGTTGGAAGATATCGAAGATTTGCATGATTATGAAAAAGCTATGAAAAATTATAAAAAAGAAGATTATAGACCTATGGAGGAATATTTAAAAGAAAATGGCATGGAAGATATTATTACAAAAAACAGCGGAAAAACAGTTAAAAAAGCTTCCAAAAGAAATCCAAAAGAAAATAGTTAGTCATTTATATAATGAAGTAATTTTTTCACCAAGAGAATATGGAAAATCCTTAGTAGGTGATAAATATGGTAGAGCTTGGAGATATCGTGTTGGAGATTATCGTATTATTTGCAATATAAATGATAAAGAAATAATAATTGAAATTATAAAAATAGGACATAGAAAAGATATTTACAAATAAATTTAAAAATTAAGTAACAGGGAAACTCTGTTGTTTAAAGGTTGTTCATATAGGATAAGTTCCTATATGGCTAGTATCTAGAAAGCAATTAAAAAAGATGAAACAATTAAACCATTCGAACAAAGGTTCGGGTGGTTTTTTTATTTTAATTTTTAAGGAGTACAAAATTTTATGAATAAATATGTGAACTTAGTAACAATTGCTTCGGTTATTGTTGGAGTTATTGGGGTTGGGTTGTTGTTTAAACTTGGCGATGATTTGCCAGTTATTAGTGATGCAAAAAAAGGTTTTAATTAATAGAGGATAAAGATATGCCAGTAAGAAAACTTGTAAAATTGCCATCATTAAGCACCGTTGCAGCAGGTTCGATTGCAACTTGTAAAGTTCCAACAGGAAACAAAAGTTATCGTACATTTATGTTAAAAGCTTGGAACAATGGAACATTGATGACAAAAGAGCAAATGAAAACTTTGCTTAAAAGAATTGCTATAAAAATCAACGGGGTTGTAAGGTTTGATATGCTTGCAACTGATGCGATTGATTTGTTAATGACTTATAAAGACCGTGCATTTAAAGATGGTAAATTGTTAATGCCATTTTCTGATGATTATGCAAGATTTGCACAACAAGAAGATGCTTTAAGTTTAAATACTTTGGACATTCAAACACTTGATTTTGAGGTTGAAATTGCTGACGAAGCAGTTAATCCAAAGCTTGAATTATCAGCTTTTGAAGATTTGCCATATGAAATCAATGGTTCTATGGTTCAATATAAACTTGGTGC
>JAKJEU010000033.1 GCA_022705265.1 Pseudomonadota bacterium
GTCAAATTGTTTCATTTTATCGCCAAAGCAAATGACTTCTGCTCTTTTTTCTGGTGGTAAGAGCTTTATCATCTCGATTAAAGAACTTTGAGCTTGTTTTTGAATATTTATAAAACTTTCTGTTTGCTTTGTAAAGAGCTCGTTGATTTTTTCAAAGTTAAGTTCAGGTTTTATAAATTCTTCTTTCAAGGCTTGTTTTAATTTTAAATCGTCTTCCATGCTTTTTTTGAAACTTTCACGATTTTTATCCATCATGTCTTTTTCAATTTTTTTGACATCTTCGCTTACATTGTTGCAAAAAACACTTTTGAAACCTTTTTTATGGAATTTTTCATGGAAACCTTGGTGCATTTTATTACCATTTTCCATCATGTGTCCCATGGTTCCATCTCTCATCATATTTCTTTGTTCTTTGTTGTTAAAATGGTGCATTTTTTGTTTGAAAAAGTCCTCTTTTGGACCGTTAAAATATGGACGGTGAAGTGCTTTGCCCGCAAAAACACCAATCGCAAAAAGGTTTAACGCTACTGATATTGCCAAAATTATATATGTTTTATTGTTGCTCATTGATTTTCTCCATTATGTCGTCATACAAAATTACATTTAAAGCATAATTTTGATATTCGGTTTCAAGATTAATATTTGTATTGGTTTGAGTTGAAAAAAAACCAACCGATATCCCGATAAAGCAAGACAAAATAAAAGGTATTGCAAGTCGTTTAAAAGAAAAAACAACAACCATGTTCTTTTGCCTTATGTAATTTAAGACATTGTTTTTTACTTTTGCCTCAGACTTGTTAAGCTTACTTTCGTCGATTGTAATTTTTATTAATTCTTTAAAATTCATAATCTATTACTCCTTTAAGCTTTGTTTTTATATTTTGTTTTGCTCGTGATAAAAGTGATTCATACGCTTTTATAGAAACATTCATGATTGTCGAGGCCTCAATTTGGGGGATTTCTTCATAATAATTAAGGATTAAAGCTTCCTTTTGTCTTATTGGCAATCCATCTAAGGCCTTTGTTATTATGGTTTTTAATTCTTGGGTTTCAATTTTTTCAAAAGAGCTTTCGGTATCTTCTTTTATTTCAAAATCGTCAAGATTGTCGAAACGATTATGTTTTTTTAAAAAATCCATCGCTTTGTTGTGTAAAACGGTGAAAAACCAAGGCTTAAAACTTTCTCCTTTTAAATTAAAATCTTTAACATTTTCATAAAACTTTATAAAAGTATCTTGAACAATATCTTCGGCGTTGCTTATGTCGTTTAACAATTTATATACGAAATTAATACCGCTTTTATTGTATCGTTCAAGCAAGATTTCAAACGATTTTATATCATTTGATTGCTTTATATCTTCTATAAGTTCTTTGTCATTTTTCTGTTTCATGTACTTATAACGATTAAAGAATGAGTTAACCTTCGTTTTTATTAAAAAAAATTTAAAAAAATGTGGTAAAGTTTTTTTATTACAAAATAATTATATAAGAATAAAGATATGTTTAAAGTAAGAAAAGAAAAATTTATCGAATCGTTTAAAGAACATTCAAAACTAAGCAATAAAGATGCATCACCTTTTATTAATGCTTTGATATATGGGCTTAGTTTTTCAAATCTTGGAAGGGCTCTTTATTCTTGGAAAAGCGAGATTTTGAATGCTTTGTTAGACAGTGCGGATAAAAAAGACAAAGGTCATGTAACCGAACTTATGAGCGAATTTATTTCGGAAAAAATCAAATTAGATGAGTTTTGTATAATTTTAGATAGCATCGTAAATGAGCAAGTCCAAGAATCGCAAGAAATAAAGGAAATTCTTAAAAATAAATATGCAATTTTAAGAGCAAAGGCGGTTGATTATTCGGATTTAAAAGTATTTGCGGTGGTGACAATAAACGAAGAAATTAAAAAAGAAATTTTAAATATTTCAAAAAAGTCAAAAGAACATAAAATGCCACTGCCTTTTTTGTTAAATATACCTTGTTTTTTTATTAATTTGGATAACGTAGAAGAGGAAAAAGAGGATTTAGAAGAAATTTTTATTGAGGAGGAAAAATTTTCTTCGCTTTTATCTTATGAAGGACTTCCTTTTTTAATAAAAGATGCTTTTTTAAACGAGGAAAAGGAAGAAATAATCGATTACTTTTTAATGATAGATGAAAATTGTTTTATATACATTTTAATAAAAGCCTTTGATAAACAAGGAAATAAAGTTATAATTGTCAGCAATAAATTAAATGTTATGTCTTTATAAGGTTTTTTATGAAAAAATTGATTTTATTACTTTTGTTAGCTTCTTGTTCGACTGTTAATGTTGAAAAAAATGGTCGTGGTGTAAGTCCAATAAACCAAGATTATGGAAGCTTTTTGGTATCTCAATATGCTTTTTTAGAAAGAAACCCAAAAGATTCAGTGACTTATATTAAAGAGGCTTTGAAAAAAGACCCTGATAATATGACTTTGATAAAGGATGCTTATAAATATCTTGCTTTGTCTGGGGATATTAAAAATTCGGCCTTTTATTCTGAAATTGTTTTAAAAGATGAGCCTAAAATATTTCTTCCATCATATATTTTGATTACGGAAAAAATAAAGCAAGGTGATTATGAAAAGGCTCTTGAAATTATAAGCGGTCTTGATGATTTGGATTATAATCTTTATATCAAGCCTTTTGTTATGGCTTGGATTTATCAAAAACTTGGCGATTATGAAAAAGCTTATTTGACACTTGACATATTAAAACAAGAAAAAGTTTTTGGTGCAATTTACAATTTTAACATGGCTATGCTTAAAGAAAGCGAAGGAAAAATGGACGAAGCAAAAACTCATTATATGAGTGCTTTGACAAATACTTCGGGACTTTCTTTGACGGCAGTTAAAATTATTGGAAGATTTTTGAAAAATAACGGTGATGAAGGTTTATCAGAAGAAATAAGAAAAAAATATCGTGATATTAATCCGTTAATAAATGATGAGGTTAAGGTTACTTATGACAATTTGCCTGAAATCGGTTATAAATATGCAATAGCCGAAGTTTATTTTGGATTTGCTTCTATCGTTCCGTTGCAAGATATGTATCACAGCGATTTTGCAACAACTTTTTATAATCTTTCTTTGTATATGTATCCTGAATTTTCTTTGGCTAAGATGTTTTTGGCGGATAATTTGACTTATGAAAATGAAATTAATGATGCAAATGCTTTGTATCTTTCTTTGGGTAAAGAAGATGAGTTTTATATCGCTTCAAGATTAAAGCTTGGCCATAATTTGGCAAAACTTGAAAAACTTGAAGAAGCTAAAAAGATATTCGAAGAATTAGCTTGGGAATATAAAAATATTGTCGAGCCATATATGGAACTTGGCGATATTTACAGATTTAGGGGCGATTTTAAAAATGCTTTAAAATCATATGATTTAGCGTTAAAAAGAATGGATAAAAAGCATGGGGCTTATTTTGTTATTCTTTATAACAAAGGAATTTGTTTAGAAAGGCTTAAAAGATGGGGCGAGGCGGAAAAAGTTTTATTAGAAGCTTTGTCTTTGAATCCTGATAATCCTTATATTTTAAATTATCTTGGTTATTGTTGGATTGACAGAGGGATTAATTTCGAAAAATCCTATGAAATGATTAAAAAAGCATTTTCACTCGCAAAAGAAGATGGTCATATCGCAGATAGCCTTGCTTGGGCTTATTACTTAGCGGGAGATTATGAAAAAGCCTTGATATATATGGAATATGCTTTGTCTTTGGAGCCGTCAAATTCAATTATAATTGACCATTTAGGCGATATTTATTGGGAATTGCAAAGAAAAAATGAAGCAAGATATCAATGGTCTAAGGCTTTGGAACTTAATGTCGATTTGGAAGAAAAAGACAGAATTAATATCGGCAAAAAACTTAAATATGGTAAGTCTAAGAATATCCCTAAGTTCAAAATTAAAGAAGAGCCTAAAAAAGAGGTGAAAAAAGAAATAAAACCAAAAAAAAGTAAGAAAGTCGATAAAAAATAATGAGCTTTGAGAGAGTTGTAAAAAAAGCATATTCAAAGATTAATCTTTATCTTCATGTTACTGGAAAAGACGAAAAAGGTTATCATTTATTAGATAGCCTTTTTGTTTTTTCTGATATTTGTGATGAAGTTGAAATTTTTAAAACGGATAAAGATAAAATCGAATTTAAAGTCGAAGGCGAGTTTAAACAAGATGTCCCAGAAGATGATAACAATCTTGTTATAAAAATTTGCCATGCCGTTGGGGTTAAATCTAATCTTAAAATTGTTTTGCATAAAAATCTGCCTGTATCTTCGGGAATTGGAGGAGGTTCGGCGGATGCTGGTGCTACTTTGCGAGGCTTGGTTGAACTTTTTGATTTAAAATTTTCGAATGAAGAAATTATCGAAATCGCAAAAAGTATAGGAGCAGATATCCCAGCTTGTTATTTCAGTCAATCCAGTATTGTAAATGGAATTGGCGAAAAAATTACGAACTTTCCGTTGAGAAAAAAATATAAGATATTGTTGATTAATTCTTTGATAAAAATTTTAACCAAGGATATTTTCAAAATCGGTGTTAAAAATTTCAGTCAAAAGGCAAACTTAAAGGGAGAAGATTTGATTTTGGAATTAAAAGCAACAAAAAATGATTTGCTTGCTCCTGCTTTGACTTTGGTGCCTTTGTTAAATGACATTTTATATGATTTGAAAAATATCAAAGGTTGTCTTTATTCAAATATGTCGGGAAGTGGGGCGACTTGTTTTGCTTTGTTTGAAAATGATTGTGATTTACAAAAAGCTTATGATACTTTAAAAAATAAATATGAAAATTATTGGATAAAATCAGGGAATATAGTATGAAAATTTTAATGTTAGGTGATGTAGTTGGAAAAGTTGGAAGAGACATTTTAATAAATAATATGCCGATATTAAGGCGCGATTTAAACCCTGATTTTATTATTGTTAATGGTGAAAATGCTTCACATGGTTATGGGATTACTCCATCAATTTGCCAAAGTTTTTTCGAAGTTGGCGTTGATGTGGTTACGACGGGTAACCATGTATGGGACAGAAAAGAAATTGTTGAAATACTTTTAAACGATAAAAGAGTTTTAAGACCTTTGAATCTTGCAAAGGATTCAATCGGAAGAGGTTATAGTATTTATGAAAAAAATGGCAAAAAAATTGCGGTAATGCTGGTTTTGGGTAATATTTTTATGTCTCCTGCTGGGCTTGCTTCGGACAGTGTTTTGGATGTGATGAAATATTTAAGATTAAAGGAAAATGTAGATGCCATAGTCGTTGATTTTCATGCCGATGCAACCAGCGAAAAATATTGTATGGGGCATCTTTTAGATGGAAGAGTAACCTTGGTTGCGGGAACTCATACTCATATTCCGACGGCTGATTTACACATTTTGGAAAAAGGAACAGCATTCATTTGTGATTTAGGAATGTGTGGTTGTTATGATTCGGTTATTGGAATGAAAAAAGATGGACCTGTTGCTCGTTTTACCAATTCTATAAACTCACACCGCTTTGAACCTGCCTCTGGAAATGGCACAATTTGCGGGGTTTTGGTTGAAACTGAAGATAAGACTGGACTTGCAAAAAATGTTAAGCAAGTCATATACGGGGCGACTTTAAAGACGACTATTTAAGAATGTTTTTTTAAAAATTTCATGGCTTCGTCTTTGTTTTCGATAAAAAGCTCGGCTTCTTTTTTTGAAATGTTTTTTACGGTTGGAAAATGTTCTTCCTTGGTATTTTTGTCATCGATTATGATTTTGTAATCATCTTCGACATAAAGTTTTTTGACAATAACATAATCTTTGCATTCATAAAAAACCTTTGCAGATTTTAGGTCTTTTAAAACATCTTTATTAAGGCTGTCTTCCATAGTTTCTCCTATCCTATAAAAAATCGGCGTTTCTTTTCTTGCTTATGATTTACAAGAAACCATTCAATCATTTCGGAAAAACCAATAAAAGTAGGATAAGGAGCTTTAAAGCCAGTTTTTAAAATATCATTATCATCTATTTCCATTTGGTTTTGAATCCAGCTATGAGAGCTAAGGTTCATGTACGATGCAAGTTTTAGTCCTTTTAACGGTACCTTAACAAGCCTTACTTTTTTATCCATAAGTTCGGCAAGACGATATATAATTTCATTAAGTCTAAAACTTTCAGCATCCTTTACCATGAATACTTTATTTTCAGACTTATTATTAAGCATAAGGAATCTTATTGATGCAGTCAAGTTTCTTACATAAATAAGATTTCTAATATTATTTTCATTGACATAAGGGATTTTTATCTCTTTTGCGATTTCTTTAAGCAAAGACAATATAATTCCATCGGCATTTGCCCCATAAATCGAGGGAGTTCTAAGAATTGTATAACTCATTTTCGAATCAAGACATATTTTTTTTAATGCTTCTTCGGCTTCCCATTTTGAAACGGCAAAAGCGGTTTTTGGGTGAGGTGTGTCAAGTGGAGAGAATTTTTTACCTTCTGAACTTTCGCCATTAACTTTGGAACTGGAAAGGAGGATGAATTGCTTTACCCCGATTTTAGAAGCATAGGAGGCGAGATTTATGACCCCATCACGGTTGATTTTTTTAAAAAGTAAGTTATCTTTTTTGTCTTTTATTTCGTTAATTTGTTGAAGATGGATTATTACATCAGGAACTCGATTATTTTTGAAAAAACTTTCCCAATTAGTTTTGTTATCAATTTCAACATTGGTATATTTGACAACAGGAACGATAAACTTTATAACCACTGTTGACTAATTCTTGGCAAAGAGGATATCCCACAAAGCCTCCTGCACCTGTTACCATAACCGAAATTTTTGAAAGCTCGGTAACATCGTTTATCAAGGATTGATTACGATTTATAACTTCGGCTCTTTTTCTTGTGCCAACTCTTCCCGAGCTTTTTTCATAACTATTTTTCATCATTCTTATTTTTTCTGTTCTTTATTAATTCCTTAAATTCATGAAAAGACCTTTTAAATTCAGCGCTAACATCAGTGGTTATTTCTTTAATGCTAGGTTCTTTTTCGCCGTATTTTGAAAGGTTAAAGGAAATCCAATAACTGACGAAAATTAAACAAAATGTAATATAGGATAAAAACTTTTTAATATTTGGAGAGGAAGTATAAAACGCAATCATAATCATAAGAATATTCCATTTTACAATATATGTTATGATTTTATCTTTTGTTTGGCCTCTTTCATTTGCGACGATATAATATGGTTTTGGGTTGAATTCAATTTTTTTGATTAATGGAATTTTGTTCAAAAGCATTTTTATCAAGCTTACGATATTTTCAAAGATTATATAGGCAAATATGCAAAATATCACCAATTCTTTCCCAGCAAAGGAAAATTGTAAGCACACCCAAATAAATGAAAGAATTAAAGGACAAACCCCAGAATTTGACATTTTTATTTTAGCAGGATAGCTATTAAGTGCAAAGAAAACAAGGCTTGTAAAGGCAACAACAATACCAAGATAAGTAACACCATTGTTAACATGTCGGTGAAGAGGAAGCATCAAGGCGCAAACTCCAAGCCCCATGATGGTTACAAACATTGATGAAAATCCGTCAAAATCGTTTTCTTTTTTAAAAGCATTAACCAAAAACACACAAAGAAGAATAATTAAAAGATTATCCAGCCAAAGAGGTAAAGAAAAAAGGTTTTTAAGAAAATAAGTGTTATAAGGAAGGCTTAAAACCATCAAGGTGGCAAAAACAAAATCAATCATAATTTTGTTTATTTTTGAATAATTGTTTTTATCAGCAAAATAACAAGTATAACCATAAGCAACAGGCATTAATATAAAAGCAATTAATTGGTATTCGTGTAAAAAGCTAAGCCAATCGGTAAAGCAGGCGTTAAGATATTTAATTACAGGCAAAGGATTGGTTAATTTATATTTTTCCAAAAATTTATCCCAAGTAGTAGCTGGTAAAAATAAAAAAGTTATTAAAAAACCAAAACTTAAACTTGGAGCAATAATAAAACCGGACTCAAGATTTTTTATATTTTGCCCTTCTTTGTTGTATTTTTTTATTAAAATAATGCTTAAACAAGCACTAAAAGCAACAATAGCCATTACAGAATATAAAAGTATCATTTTACTTTGCCTTTCCAACAATAAAAATAATGTAAATTAATTTTAAAAGACATTTGCAAGATTTGAAAGATATTTGTTAAGATAAGATGTAAATTTAATAAAACTGTAAGGAAAGAGAGAGAAAAAATGACAAAAGAAACCAGAATTTTAATCGCGATGCAAAAATCGGGAAGATTATCAGAAAAGAGTTTAGAGCTTTTTAAGCAAAGTGGTATTGTGATTAATAATGGTAAAAGACAATTATTGTACCGTATACCAGAACTTCCAATTGATATTTTATTTGTTCGTGATGACGATATTCCTATGCTTGTATCAGAAGGTACTTGCGATTTAGGTATTGTTGGATCAAATGTTTTCAAAGAAGTTGAACTTTCAAAAAAAGACGAAGAATTTAACGCAGCCCATTTTTTCTCTCTCGGGTTTGCGAAATGCCGTCTTTCTTTGGCTGTTCCTGAACATTTTGATTTCCATTCACCGCAAAGCATTGATGGATTAAGAATTGCGACAACTTATCCTTGTATTTTAAAAGATTTCTTAAAGAAAAATAAACTTAAATGTGAAGTTGCCGTTATGTCTGGTTCGGTTGAAATTTCTCCACATTTAAAAATTTCTGATATTATTTGTGATATCGTAAGCACTGGTGCGACTTTGGTCGAAAACGGTATGAAAGAAGCTTATAACATTTTCGACAGCGAGGCTATTTTCATTCGTAATACAAAAATTTCTGATGAAAAGCTTAAAATTGCTTCGAAATTGGTATCAAGACTTGATTGTGCTTTGATTGCGAACAAAAGTAAATATGTTATGTTAAACGCTCCAAAATCAAAAATTAAAGAAATAACAAATCTTCTTCCTGGTTCTGAATCTCCAACCATTATGCCTTTGGCTGATGAAAACAAGGTTGCAATCCATGCGGTTTGTTCTGAACCTGTGTTTTGGGATACTATGGAAAAATTAAAAGCGGCAGGAGCAAGCTCTATCCTTGTTCTTCCAATTGAAAAAATGATGTTATAATTTATTGTATTTTAAGGAGATTTAATAGTTATGGAATTTGGATTTTTAAGTGAACTTGAACAAGTTATTGAAACAAACAAGAAAAAAGACCCAAGCGAAAGTTATACTGCAAAGCTTTTTTATAAAGGTTTGGAAAGAATCGCTCAAAAAGTTGGTGAAGAGGCGGTAGAAACTGTGATTGCTTCTATGTCTGCAAAACAAGACATGAAAGAAGAAGCCGCAGATTTGATTTATCACTTACTTGTGCTTTTAAATTACAAAGGCATGGGGCTTAAAGATATTGTTGAGGTCTTGGAAAAAAGGCATACAGCAAAAAAATAAAATCATATGCATGAATGGAAAATAGGGGGCTTTTCATGGAAAAAATCGATTTTTATGCAAGTGCAGTTGAATTTAAGGGTAAAGGCGTTAATAATTGGTGAAAGTGGTTTTGGCAAATCTGATTTAGCGTTAAGGCTTATTAACGAAGGCGGAACACTAGTTTCAGATGACAGAACCATAATAACCAAGGAAAATGATGTCTTGTATGCCTCTCCTCATGATAATATCAAAGGATTGTTGGAGGTCAGAGGCCTTGGTATAATGAATTTTGATTATGTCGAGCATTCCAAAATTGAACTGGTGGTTGAGCTTGTATATGAATTCGAAAGAATGCCTGATGATGAAAGGATTACCATTTTAAATAAGGACTTACCTCTTTTAAAAATTAATCCTTTTCATTCCTCTGCCCCCTTAAAAGTAAAGCTTGCATTAACGGGCAGTTTATAAGAAAATAGTATTTATGAATATGAATAAAAAAGGTTAAAAGCTTGGTTAAAATACTTAACATAATCACGGGTGTCTCTGGTGCGGGAAAGTCCATGGCTTTAAGGACTTTTGAGGATTTGGATTTTGAAATAATTGACAATATTCCTCTTAAACTTTTGCCTGAAATTTTAACAGAAGAATCAGATTTTAAAATCGCGGTTGGAATCGATATAAGAAGCCGTGGTTTTTCAAATGATAAATTTGTTGAAATTATTAAACATTTAAAAAATAATGATGATTTTGAAACCAATGTTATTTTTATTGATTGTGATGATAATGTCATAAGAAAAAGGTACACAGAAACAAGAAGAAAGCACCCTTTAACCAAGAACAAACAAATTTTAGAAGCTTTGAAAGAAGAGCGGGCTTTGTTGTCTTTGGTAAAGGAAATTTCCGATTTTATAATTGATACCTCGGATATGACGGGACACGCTTTTAAACGGGTTATCGAAAATAAATTTGCTTTTGGAACTCATAATCAAAAATTATCGCTTATGACTATGTCGTTTGCCTATAAAAAAGGCATTCCAAGTGAGGCGGATTTGGTTTTTGATGTAAGGTTTTTAAGAAATCCTCATTATGATGAAAATTTAAGACATAAAACAGGTTTAAGCCAAGAGGTGA